>NZ_JBRJXU010000161.1:0-29436 GCF_057467645.1 Zarconia sp. | reverse complement strand
GTTGTCCCGACCGTGGTCTATTCCCAGCGCTTGGGTGCGATCGAGATGGTTCAGGGGGCAACGCGCACCTCGATTGAAGTAGACGTACTCGACGTAGAACTGACCCAGTTTCGGGAGGATTCGGACTTCGATAACGTCCTCCGGGTTGAAGCCGTACCCGCCATTAATCCGCACCTGGGTTAACTGTAGTTCCGTAGTGATATCGTTTTTAACGGCTTTACCCATCGGAAGGATGCACTCACCCGTTTCGATGTCCCACTTGACCCAACGCCCAGGGGTGGCGATCGGAGCCATTCCACGTGAGGTTCGATAACCGGGCAGACGCGGGCGTTGATTCCCCCGGTTTTGGAAGTATCGATCGAGTAGTTGGTTATAAGACGTGACGGCTTCAACGACGGATTTAATCGTCTGTTGAGCCATGGCACTGGTCAAAGACTTGAAGTTCGGGTTGGTCTTAAAGTCTTTGCATAGCTTTGCGTAGGACACCCCTTTTACTACTTTTAGTTTCCGATATTGCCGGGGTTGGTCATCTCGACCCGGTGCGATGTAGAAGTCTCGGTTATTCTCAAAGTACCGTTGACGAATAGAGTACAGAACGGTGTTGTATAGGTCGTTTGAGACTCTGCACTGATACTCCATCAACGCACGGGTCGCATCGTCAACGTTTAATTTAATTTGCTGTGTGTGGTACTTCACGAGTTTGACCTCTGTTCGTGGTCTGTTATGATTAAAGCTTCCTAAAACCGAATCTGTCAATCTATGAGTGAGAAAAAGTCTAGAAAACCCGGCAGACCGAGATTACACGATGAAGTCAAGAACCGCCACACCATTCGAGTGACTGATACGGCGTGGGAGGGGATCAAGTATTTAGCCGAAGATGCTGGGGTTAGTTTGAGTGAGTACTTAGAAGCCTTGGGGCGAATGGGATTGAAAGGAAGAGATACAGGAGGTTTTAACCTCCCGAGTCGTCATTCAACCCCGGCGGTAGGCGACCGGGGCTAACTGACTCCCGGACTGCTCTTGTTTTTTGGGCAGTTCCATTCTTCCTAAGCCCCAAAAGCCAATACATTGCAAGATTAGGCTGTGTGCGATCGCACTTTGAGGCACCTCATGTGGCTACAGCGATATATTTTCTGACAAGCGCGGTCGAATCGCAGCCCTAATTAATTCGTGAATGTCAATATTTATTTATTATTTTTTACAAACACCGATCGAACTTGGTGACGCGAAAAATCGGCTTTATCAATAGAGGTGTCAATAACGAACGAGGTTATCGGCTTTTTTGATGCTGTTTTATATTTAGACACAATAGCCCCTTGGGCGTTGATTTTAATCTTACCACGAAACCCTATTTTTTCGTTGCTTATTGACAGTATTCTCACACATTGATTTTTGTAAAGGCATCGATTCGATAAGAATATTTCATAGGGTTAGGGAGATTTGGGGCGATCGAGCTGATGAATGATGCGATCGCAACCCGCACGATATGAGGGGATGGGGTGATGCTTTTGAGAATTGATGCGATCGCGCTTTTGATGCAAATCCGAGATTTCAAGGTTTGCCTCTTCCCCAGCTCCCCCAGCTCGCATTCACCCAGAATCTAAAGGTTATACTACAACTTTAGACCTTCATACCCCATAAAACGAGGGAAGGGCGATGGTAGACCCCGTAACGATGACGGCGATCTCGATGTTAGTCGGACCGATCGTTTCGGATTTGGCGAAGGGTGCCCTCGAAGATTACGTTAAGGACTTTTTTATTGACAGGATTGAAGGTGCTGCAACCCTGGCGCAGAAGCCGTTTGCCCAGAGTGCTGTGAAAGAGGCGCTGAAGGAATTTGCGACGCTGTTTGCAGGGGAGTTAGTTAAGGCGGGGTTGCACCAGAAGGAGATAAAGCCCTTTGTCGAACCCCTGAAAGCCTTTGTCCGGGATAAAAATGTGCGACAGGTTTTGGGCGCGGCGTTTTCAGCGCGGTGTCTGCAAGTGGATGGGGCAACGTTGGCAGAGCGGTGGAAGCAGGTGAAGTACGGGCAGAGGGCGGATTGGAAGCAGAAGGGAACGCCGCAATGGTGGCGAAATCGATTCCCGGAAGCTTTTGACGGTAAGCCTTTACCCTATTTGCCTGCGGGGTTCGACTGGTTGCAGTTGGGGGAAGCGTATCGGCAGAAGGTGCGGGATATCGTCCGGGATGATGCAGAACTGCGGGAGGTATTGGATTCCCAAAATCTCGATCGCATCGCAGACGCCGCGATCGCCGGTTCTCCCATTGCTGCCGAGTTTGACTTAGAAAAATATCGCGAAGGACTGCTCGAACAGTACGACGATTTGGATTTGGATAGCCTTTCGGCAGGAATTGGCGAGGATGACAGACGACTGACGGTGCGGGAGATTTTCGTGCCGCAGATGGCGCGAACCTGTCAGGAATATTTACCTAGGGATTACGAACTGCCCAAAGACGTGCAAGTACGGTTGCGCGATCGGGGAGAAATGGCAGCAGCCCTGTCGGAAGTGGAGGTGGAACGCTACCAAAGGGCGTATATCGAGCAATCCCCCCGATCGATTTTAGAGATTATCGAGGGCGATCGCTATCCTTACATTGTGGTATTGGGCGATCCGGGTTCGGGAAAATCGACGCTGTTGAAATATCTGGCACTGCGGTGGGCGAAGTTATCTCCTCAAGAACGAGTTTCCGCACCAGTTCCCCTGCTGGTTGAATTGCGTAAGTACGTTCAAAACAAGGAAGAGAAGGAATGCGGCAATTTTCTCGAATTTATCGAATCCGGTTCCGGTTGGATCGGGCATTTGCCGAAACACATCCTCCACGACTGGCTGAAGCGGGGACGGGGTATCGTCTTATTCGACGGCTTGGATGAAGTGTTCGATCCGAAGCGTCGCAGCCAAGTTATCGCTCAAATCCACGACTTCACCCAAGACTACCCCAACGTCAAAACCATCGTTACTTCCCGCGTCATCGGCTACCAGCAGCAACGCCTGAAAAGTGCCAACTTCCACCACGTGATGCTGCAAGATTTTACCTCGGAACAGGTGGCGGAGTTTATCCGACGCTGGCACGAGTTGGCGTATCGAGATGGACGCAAAAAAGCGGCAAAACGAGAACGATTGGAAAAAGCGATCGCCCAGTCGCGAGCGATTCGGGAACTGGCAGCCAATCCCCTGCTGCTGACGATGATGGCAATTCTCAATCGAAATCAGGAGTTACCCCGCAACCGCACCAAACTCTACGAAGAGGCATCGAAGGTGTTGCTGTTTCGGTGGGATATGGAGGGGAAGGTGAAGTTAGCGCACGAAAAACTCGATCCCGATATTTTCGACGAGGCGCTGAAGCAGAAGATTTGTCGCGCTATTGCCTATCGGATGCAGTTGGGGGAGAAGGGATTGCAAGGAAATATCATCCCCCGAGAGGAATTACGCGAGGCGATTGCTGAATGTTTGACGGGGGTGGTGGGGAACCAGGCGACGGTATTTGCCAAGTTGATTATCGAGCAACTGCGACAGCGGGATTTTATCCTCTGTCGTTTGGGAGGACACAACGAAGATTATTTCGGGTTCGTGCATCGGACGTTTTTAGAGTATTTCTGCGGTTGGGCGTTTGTGTGGCAGTTTGAGAAGGAACGCAGTATCGAGTTGGAGGATTTGAAGACGGAGGTATTCGGCAAGCACTGGCAAGAGGAGAGTTGGCACGAGGTGCTGCGGTTGATGGCGGGGATGCTGGATGGGAGGTTTGTGGGGGAGATTATTGAGTATTTGATGGGGCAGACGGATGAGAAGTTCGTACATGTCTTTTTGGCGGCAGAGTGTTTGGGGGAAGTGAGGAGTCGGGGGGAGATGGGGGAAATTGATGGCAAGATTCGCGACAGGTTGGAAGAGTTGACGGGGTATGGGGTAGTTATTGATATTCCTTATTCGAGTTGGGATCGCGAAGATCTCAATCGCATTCGAGAGATTCGCACCCAGGCAGTGTCCACCCTTGCGGAAGTTTGGCACGATTTCCCGGCAACCCTGCCTTGGCTTAAAGATAAAGCCCGCCACGATAAGGATTCGGATGTGCGACAAGCGGCAGTTCAGGAGTTGGCGCGGGGGTGGAAAGACGACGGGGATACCCTCCCCTGGCTTAAAGATAAAGCCCGCCACGATAAGGATTCGGATGTGCGACAAGCGGCAGTGCAGGAGTTGGCGCGGGGGTGGAAAGACGACGGGGATACCCTCCCCATACTTAAAGATAAAGCTCGCCACGATGAGAATGAGTGGGTGCGACAAGCGGCAGTGCGGGAGTTAGCGCGGGGGTGGAAAGACGATGGGGATACCCTCCCCTGGCTTAAAGATAAAGCTCGCCACGATGAGCATTGGCGTGTAGGACAAGCGGCAGTGCAAGAGTTGGCGCGGGGGTGGAAAGACGATGGGGATACCCTCCCCTGGCTTAAAGATAAAGCTCGCCACGATGAGCATTGGGATGTGCGACGAGCGGCGGTGCAGGAGTTGGCGCGGGGGTGGAAAGACGACGGGGATACTCTCCCCCTCCTCAAAGATAGAGCTCGCAACGATGGGTTTTGGGCTGTGCGACGAGCGGCAGTTCAGGAGTTGGCGCGGGGGTGGAAAGACGACGGGGATACTCTCCCCCTCCTCCAAGATAAAGCCCGCCAAGATAAGGATTCGACAGTGCGATACGTGGCGGTGCAGGAGTTGGCGCGGGGGTGGAAAGATGATGCGGACACCCTCCCCCTCCTCCAAGATAAAGCCCGCCAAGATAAGGATTCGGATGTGCGACGAGCGGCGGTGCAGGAGTTGGCGCGGGGGTGGAAGGAGGAACCGGGAATGTTTGAACTATTCTCTCAAATTGCCCATACCGATTCCTTCGTTCGCGAGTACGATTTGCAAGACAATCCCCGAAAAGTTGCCCTAGAAACGATGCTAAAAAACTACCCCGATCGCCCGGAAATTCTCGAACTCCTGCGCGATCGATCCGCTAACGACACTGACGAGAAATTACGCCAATTCGCCCAGGAAAAGTTAGCCGAATGGGAGGGACGATCGTCGGTATAATTGACCCCTAGCCATTCATCTTCACCATATCCTTGACTTCATTCGATCGAGCTGGCAATCCACAACGACAGATTATCGTTGACGATCGCAAATTGGATTATCTATTCGATCGCAACATTCAACCCGACGACCACAATTCCAGCCGCGCTCAACAAAATGCCCGACAACTCAAGCGACTGGGATTCGATGATGACTCAGATTCTCGACAAATTGTCAAGCAACATCTGCAACAAACCGCCCGATCGAATAACAATACGATTCAACAAGTCACCCATCAATTTTCAAACCGAGAAACTGGAGAAATCGGTGAAGTGAATACAGAAGTTCGCGATTCTCTTTTCGCAGGTTGATCGGGAAAATTTGCTCAAATTCACAGCTTTTGGGAAGTTTCCTCCCAAGAAACCCGACGGTTTCTCAGTGCTATCCTATATGGTAAATAAATTGCACGTTGAATATGATGGTTAGATACGATGACGGAAATTAAGCTGCAAGGTGAATTTGATGAATTAGAGTTTTTAGAAGCTTTTTGGGTAGAACCCACTCAAAGAAAGCCAGAAGAAGGTTACTGGTGCTATGAAATTACCGATGAGTTGGGCATAGCATTAAAATTTGGGATCGATATTATTCAAGCTTCCGTTCAAATCGAACTCAAACTTGCTGAAAATTCGATCGGTATTTTTAGTTTTGAGAATGTCGAGTCTATTAATATTTTAGATTATCAAGTTGGGAGAATCTCTTTTGAGAGTTTTCCGAATAACTCAAAAATGGCAATTCACGTTCAAGTCGAACTGCGATCGAGAATCAAAATCAAATGTTCGACATTAAGTCTAGCGGCGGCTTAAGCTATAGGAAAAAGCCAATAAATTATTCAGATAAAGGCATTATAAAATTCCGCCAAAGGGTTTCTACTAAAGCTTCTAGTCTCTGCAATTATCCGAATTCAAATCAACGAATAAATACGAATTGTAGTATAAACAATTAATTTGAGATTGTGAGCGGCGATCGCTTTTTGCGCGAATCGACGACTTACGAGGTTCTATAGCTGTATTCAATAAGGGCGCAGACAGCTCGAGTCTCGAGTTCGCAAAGCGTATCTTTCTCCCCCTGCTTCCCCTGCTCCCCCTGCTCCCCCTGCTCACCAACACCTGGGTCTTAACACGACTGCATATGGCTATACGCCGGGATTCGATCGCCCCATACAGATATATCGGACTCGAAGGAGCGATCGCCAACATTGTTGCCAACTTTAATTTGTACCCCCACTCCGGTATCCTAAACAGAGGAACGATCGCCGTGAAGTTGTTCGTTTTTCCCCTTCAGTTTAATTTTTAATTTTCCAATCGGAAAATATGGCTATGCGAATTCTCATGATGGGTGGAACCCGGTTTATCGGGGTTTATCTCACGAAAATATTAGTGGAAAGAGGACACGATGTCGTCCTCTTCAATCGAGGCAATAAACCTGCACCGGTAGAGGGCGTGCAGCAAATCCACGGCGATCGCAAAGATGCGGATCAGTTAAAAGAATTACTGGCACCAGAAGAGTTCGACGCAGTTTTTGACAACAACGGTCGAGAATTGAGCGATACCCAACCCCTCGTCGAAATGTTCAAAGACAAGGTTAAACATTTTGTTTATGTCAGTTCGGCAGGGGTGTATTTGAAATCCGATCTCATGCCCCACGTTGAAGGAGATTCCGTCGATCCCAAAAGTCGTCACAAAGGCAAATTTGAAACGGAAGCATACCTCAGAGATGCGGGTGTGCCCTTTACTTCGATTCGTCCCGTCTATATTTACGGTCCCGGGAACTACAATCCATTAGAAGCCTGGTTTTTCGATCGCATCGTTCGCGATCGTCCTATCCCGATTCCCGGCAACGGGATGTATATGACTCAACTGGGACACTGCGAAGACTTGGCGCGCGCCATGGCTGCTGTCTTGGGGAACGAGCGATCGATCGGACAAATCTATAATATCTCTGGAGCGCGATACGTTACATTTGACGGACTCGCTCGTGCCTGCGCGACAGCTGCTGGAAAATCCCCCGAGTCGGTATCGCTAGTTCACTACGACCCCCAGCAATTCGACTTTGGCAAGCGCAAAGCATTTCCCTTGCGATCGCAGCACTTCTTTGCCGATATTCACAAAGCAAAAGAAGAGCTAAAGTGGCAACCTAAATTCGATCTCGTCTCGGGATTGAAAGATTCCTTCGATCGCGATTATCTCGCAAACGATCGAGATAAAGCCCAAATCGATTTTTCCCTCGATGATGAGATCCTAAAAACGTTGGCTTGAAAACGTTGGCTTGAAAATCGCTCAAAAATTTCTCGATCGAAATTCTTCAAGGGAATTCACGAAGGCGAATTCACGAAAGGCGAGTTCACCCAAGGCAACTAAGCCGTTGTCTTACTTGGCGTCCGTTGGCTGCACTCGATGGCCAAACTTGAAGAGAGCGGCACCGACTCCTCGGAAGAGTGCCAACGGTTTTGGGACTTTCCAGGATAAACGGGGATGGAAGAATATTCGAGATCGCACTCAAAATCGCACTGACCGTCGTTGAAATTGGCTAGAAAGACGAGAACGACATAGCAACCCAATAGAACACTTACGATTAAGGTCAACATCATAGAACTCCCGTTAATTCACTCGGCGGAGACTCATTTTTATGGGTCTCTATCTTGAATTGTGGCGACTGAATGATTGCGGTCAAGTTTGCGGTGATGTTGATTTTGGAAATATTCCGACACAATCGGTATCTTCAGATACGATAATCTCCGAAACTCTTACACTAAACTAAGTCGCATTGCAAGAGTAACAACATAACTTATATCTGTTTAACAAGATACGGTTAAGATGAACTGCGATCGCACCCAAATTAAAATTTCTGTGACAGAATGGGAACAGGTCGTTAACTGTCAACATCACAGGATGAGTACAGTTTGACCGCAATTCACGATAGATCGTCGCGCTAGCTATGCGATCGAGCGCGATATCTAAGAGTAATGTGAATCCGATCTCACCAGAGTTTAGCATCAAGTCTTGAGTTGACTCGAATGAGTTTCTATCCCTGAGATGGACTTGTTCTCGAAAGACTGCAAACTAAATCCGTGTTGCGTTCGTTCCGAGTATTGTCCGACGCTAATTGAGCAGACAAGAAAACGGGCGCAAGTCTCTGTCGCTTAGATTTTTTCATATGTTAGACATACCTACATGGGTACCCTCATGGGGATATTCAGCCTGCCCAAAAATTGAGTTTCGATTACAATTTTCGAGCGCATGGCTTCAGGGTCATCTACAAACTGGACGTAAGTTTGAGGTTCAGCATCGATGACACATCGTATCGATCTCACCCCCGAAGCGCGAGCAAAAGCGCTCTTATCCGAGCGCATCGACAATCTTGCGGCTCTAGATGCCAATCAGAGCATTGATTCGAGCTGTATTACCTGCAAGGAATATCAGCTTTTCCTCGAGGAAGAACGAGCCTTTGGCAAAGCCTACCAACCCGACTGTTGGACGACGGACACTCCGGGTTCTGACGAAACCCATTCTCCAGTACTGGGGGTTCGTGCCAGCGATGCGGAGGCCTTTTGCGAGTGGCTCACTCACAAGTACGCCGGATGGCGGGTTCGCTTCCGGTTGCCTACCCTGGCAGAAGCCCAGGCGCATCCCCTCTCCGAACGGCATATCGGCTACTGGTGTAAAGATGGAGAGACCCTGGCACTGGCGGGTCGCGAACTCAACAGCGCTCGCGTCTTGCCGGCGACTTTACCGCTCCAGCACGATTTCGACCATCATCTGATGCGCGATCGAGATTTGGTTCGCAATCTATCAACCGACTGCGAGCGCCTGCTCTCCAATCATTCCCATACATCTAATAGCAACGCGATATTTGCCCTGTTCAAAGTTGGGGTGTTGGTGTTGAGCGTCCTGGGGATTCTGGTTACCTTAGGTATTTATTTCAATGCCAGTGAAGGGGATGTGTTTTTGAGACCCTTCGCATCGCTCCTTCTCTTTTTAGATTCTTCTCCCACAGAAAGTATCGATACCCCTGCAACTTCTGCAACTGGATTCGATCCTTATGCTGCCAATGCAGTCAATCATGCCGACCCGTTTTGGGGAGTCAGTGGCGAGTTGTACATCCTGCTGGGAATTAGCCTAACGCTGTTTTTTTGCTTCGTCGTGTTTAAGCAAGTCGGCAAAGACTTACAAAGTCTGGCTTCTGCCGTGTACAATCCCATTGCCCGCAAACTTTTGGTGGAAAAGTACTACAGCCTATACCCCAGGCTGAGTGAAGCCCTCAAAATCGAGCGGGAATTCGACCCGACAATCTATGACATTTTGAGTTTTGTCATGGGTCGATGTCACGATCGTACCTCCTATCATAAGGCGGCGACTCATCTCGACGAACTGCTCCGAGCCAGGGACTTCTGGAATGCGTTAGCGGATTTTCTGTTGAGTATTTCTCAACCCTCTAAAATCTGGTGGTTTCGAGAGTCCAATCGCAAACGCTTAAAACAGATCGGATATCAATCTTCGATCGCCAGCCAGGAGATCTATCGCCTTTATTCGTTTATTGTTTTAACGAATAAACGAAGACTCGGGTATGCCTCTCCCGTCGAAGGAATCCGGATCGTACGAGAAAAAGCAGAGTATCTCTAACGGAGAATTTCATCCCCGCGAAACTTGTCATGGGGATTGACGGCTTTGCTGCTGCCAAAGGGGAGGTCGGCGCGATCGTCTTGGGTCGATTGCCTCCCCATTCGGCAACCTCCAGAGTTATGCTTGTGGATATTCCCCGCATCGCATCAGTTGGAGGCATGAATCAAAATCAATTCAACCGAACGCTGCAAGAGTTGACCCATCGGCGACGGGAGGTATTGCTAGAGGTGTTGGCCGGCAAAAGCGATGCCGACATTTCTCGCGCGTTGCATATTACCGAAGCGACTGTTAGAAAACATGTCGAAAATATTTGCAATCAATTCGGAATTACGAGCGAATTTCCAGACGAACGCCGCTCCAAACGACCGGATTTAATTTCTTTATTTCGCAAGTATAAGCCGGAACTGGTTCGGAAACCAACCTCTAAACGCCATAATATTCAATCTCGTCAAACGGTTCATTCACCGGAATCTTCAAATGCTTTTAGCACGATTTACAACCGAGACGTCTTTATCTTAATCGATCGCAGCGGGTCGATGGTTCGCAAAGATCGAGATACGCGGGGACTGGCGCGCTATAAGTTTTTGCAAGAAGAAGTTGAGTCCCACGTTTGGGCAATTTTGAGTGCCGAACGTCCACTCGAAAAGGGTTTGCGATCGAAAATTTGCGATCGCCTCAGTCTTTACTTTTTTTGTCGGGATAAAGTCGGTGCGGGACCGTATGAAATTGATGATGCATCTCAGGTGCAAGATCTGTTTCGCCAACATCCCCCCAAAGGTAATACATTTATTACCCCAACGCTTCAGCAATGTTTTAACACTTGGCTCGATCGGGGTCAGCCCAAAAATCGGGGCGCATTTTTTATTATTTATACCGATGGCTTATTTGACGATGAGTTGAAATTCAGCCAGTTTATTTCTCAAGCCTGTTTAGCAATTCGCGACCATCGAGAAATTAAATTTTTAATTCTCGGACTCGGAGAAGAAATCGACGTTCAACATTTTTTAGCGCTCGATTTTAACGTCAATCAAAAAAATAATCTGAATACGTTAGTGTTCGATCGGGTTAATGAAGTGGATGATATTCTCGACGTTCTCCAACGTCAGCTGGTGGATAATCCCGATTTAGCATTTCCCGATTGGGTTCTCGATCGATATCCTGAATTTGTCCGCAAAGTGATGATGGCTCAGCCGGATTTGCAACCCTCGGACTGATAGCGATCGCAGATCGGTCATCAGCTGTCAGCGAAAACCTTGCTGAGTCTAGCTTCTATATTTTTCTTCGATCCGAAACGCGATGTGCTTTGCAAGAGCGTAAATTTGGATAAAATGCCATAACGCAAATGCAGATTTGACATTTTGCGTTTGACATTTTAGAGAGCCACAAGCGATCGATGGCAAGGTTTTAGCGATCGCCGAGATCGGTACGATCGCTCAATCTCGATTTATCGCCCTACACCAGAGGAATCCGCCACCGGGGTACTGGTTTGCAACACATCGATGGCTCGCGCGTAAAACGGATCGGACTGAGTCCCCCGGATTTTCGGATCGAGGGTGAGTTGAAACTCCTGCTCGACGGTAAGTTGGACGGTAATATCTGGGGTGATGCCGGTTTTGTTGATATCCGTGCCTTTGGGGGTGTAATAGTGAGCGATGGTGACGGCGAGTCCGGAACCGTCAGAGAGGGAATTCACCGCCTGTACGAGGGCTTTACCAAAGGTTTGAGCGCCGATAATGGTGGCTCGTCCGTTATCTTGGAGCGCTCCGGCTAAGATTTCGCTGGCACTGGCAGAGTTTTCATCAACCAGAACCGCCAAAGGGCGATCGGTCATCGCCATTCCCGTCGCTTCGATGATTTCATTTTTGCCTCGGCGATCGACGGTACTGACGATCTTACCGCGATCGATCCACATGCGGGCGATTTCGACGCTGATATTGAGCAGTCCGCCGGGATTTCCCCGTAAATCGAGGACGAAGGCATCGACGTTCTCGCCGTTCAAATCCTGAAGCGCGCGATACATCTGTTCCGCGGCGTGGGCGTTAAACTCGTCGAGTTGGATGTAACCGATCCGGGTTTGCTCTTCTTGGCGAATATTGTAGCTGACCGTCGGCAGTTCGATCCGGCTGCGCACCAGAGTGACGTCGAAGGGGGCTTCCCCATTTCGCTCGACTTTGAGGATGACGGAGGTGCCGACTTCACCGCGAATTAAACTGGCCGCTTGTTCGACATCCATGCCGCGAGTACGCTGACCGTCAATTTCGAGAATGCGATCGCCACTTTGCAATCCGGCCCGAAGTGCGGGAGAATTGGGAATCGTATCGAGAGTAACAATCTCCTGGGTTACCTCATCCAAACTCAGTTGGAGACCGATTCCCGAAAGTTCTCCAGCCGTTTGATTGGTGAGCGCCTCAAATTGCTCTGGGTCGAGAAAGCGAGTGTAGGGATCGTTGAGTTGAGAGAGAGCGCGACGCAGAGCGGCATAGGCTTGCTGGCGGGAGGTATAGTCTCGAGCGAGAAGTTCTTGCCGAACTTCTTGCCAGTTCACTTGATTGAAAGAATCATCGACGTAATCTCGATTAACAATTTGCCAAACTTCGTCGAGAACGGTTTTGGGACTGTTCTGCAACGCCGCACTAACGGGGCGAGAACTCACCGGAAGTAGTAACGATAGGGTGGTGGTGGCGATCGCTCCACCGATAAGGATAACCTGTTGCCAACGAGACCGGATGGGAGAAGAATTCATTCAGTAGTGGCGCTTCTGGGCGCGGGCGATGGAAAGACACAATGGAAGTGTTAGACCGTTAAGCATCGGCTTTTGGCCGGGAATGACCCATCGCGCAGTCCCACAACTGGATAAATCAGGCTCTTCCCCCGGAGCATTGATAGCGAGCGCGAAGTATCCGAATGCTTAGCAGGCAGATACAACGAGCATTTCCGATCCGGGAAGAAAAAGTTATCCCTCGAAGGTTTGTTTCGTGCAATTGATGCAGTTTTTTGCAGGTCAAAAACCAACCACAGCCGATCTCTAAGGTCTGGCGTGTAGAGGAGTTGGGAGAGAGAATTCTCTTTCACTACTGTACCAATTTGACGAAGATTCGCCCAGTCAAGTCGCAGTTAAATTTGGACGCGATCGTCTAAAATAAATCCCAGACTAAAGGTAACGCCAACACAACGTCAATCGAACGCCCAACCTATGACTGACGGCGCGAGTACAAATTCGAGTGCTAATTCGAGTACAAACTTAAAAATCGAGCGCCCCAACCCACTCCGTACTTGGTTAATTCCGGGGGCGATCGCCGTTCTGGCAGCGGGTGGGGCGATGGCGATGCAGTGGCAGCAATTGCCCGAGATCGTCGACAAAGAAACTAATTATCAACAGTTCGTCCAACTCGAAGAAGTCCATTTGCAACTGCTTGCACGCATGCCGTCTTTGGGATTCGATAATCTGATTGCGGATTGGGCATTTTTGCGCTTTCTGGGATACTTTGGCGATGCAGAAGCAGGAAATCGAACGGCGTACGCTTTAAACGACGACTATTTCGAGCCGATCGTTAAACGCGATCCTCGGTTTGTGGATATCTACCCGTTTATCTCCGCTGCCATTTCCATCGAGTTGGGCAATCCGGAATTAGCGGGACAGTATATGGAGCGGGGTATTGAATCTCTTTCTCCGGAGGTGAACCCCAGGGGATTTCTTCTGTTGCGGTATCGCGCCCTCGACCAACTTTTACTTGAAGGGGATATTCCCGGAACGATCGCTACTTACGAACGGCTTGCCAAGTGGCTCGATGCAATTTCCGAACCCGATGGGGCCAGCAGCGTTCGCGATGGTGCGGCGTATTTGCGCAACAATCCCGATAGCTTCCTGCCTCGATTTTGGGGTTGGCGGTACGTGTGGGCGCAAGCCATTGATGATAAGGTACGGCAGCGCGCGGAAAGCGAACTGCTGGAGTTGGGGGCAATTAAACAAGAGGATGCCAACGGCAACTTTCAATTTGTCTTGCCCGAAGAAGGGGAATTATTACAGCAGCGATCGCCCGAGGGGTTTTAGCTTTGGGGCAGGGGGACAAGGGAGACAAGGGAGACAAGGGAGATGAATTTTCCCCACACCCATTGGTGAAAGGTTAAAAAAATCGCTCGTTTGTCAAGCCCCAGATTTAGTGTTGTCAAGCCTCTAATGGTCACCCTTGACCTATACACCGGCGATACCCGCGCATCCTAAACTCTTGCCAATGCTCCTTTCCCCACACCCCACACCCCACACCCCATTACCCCGTCACGGTCTATCCCGCGCCTGGCGTTAAAAGATATCCGTTTCCGGTTCCAATTCATCTTCTAACTCTTCTTCTCGATGTTGGGGGAGAATATCCACTTGGGGGCGGTCTTCGAGGTCTGGGGAGGGAAAATTGCCGGCATTGTTGGGTTGACCGGGAATGGCTTCGATAATTGCATCGAGGACTTTTGGAACGGGAATAATTTCTAATCCCAAATCCGGCGGCATTTGTCCCTTGGGAATAATCGCTCGTCGGAACCCCAGTTTGGCGGCTTCGCGCAACCGCAATTCCAACTGAGACACTTGGCGCACTTGTCCCCCCAGTCCCACTTCGCCAATGAGGACGGTATGAGGATCGACGACGCGATCGCGAAATCCCGCCACCACAGCGATCGCAATTCCCAAATCGGCGGCGGGTTCTTCGACTTTAATTCCCCCCACGGAGGCGAGGTAGGTGTCGAGTTTGGAGAGGGGAACTCCCACCCGTTTTTCTAAAACCGCTAGAATTTGTTGCAGGCGGTTGCTATCGATACCCGTTGCCGAACGGCGAGGAGATCCGAAACTGGCCGGACTCACCAACGCTTGCAACTCCACCACGATCGGGCGAGTTCCTTCGCAGGCGACAATAGTAGACGTGCCCGAGACCACCTCATCCCGACTGCCGAGAAATAATTCCGAGGGATTGGCGACTTCTCGCAAGCCGTGGGCGACCATTTCAAAGACACCAATTTCGTGGGTAGCCCCGAAGCGGTTTTTCATCGATCGCAACAACCGATGGCTGGCAAAGCGATCGCCTTCAAAAAAGAGCACCGTATCCACGAGGTGTTCGAGAACCCGAGGTCCGGCGATCGATCCGTCTTTCGTCACGTGTCCGACAATCAGCAGGGTAATATTTTCCCGCTTAGCGACCTGCATCAGGGCGGAGGTACATTCGCGCACTTGGGCCACGGAACCGGGAGCGGAGGTGAGGGAGGAGAAATAGATGGTTTGAATGCTATCGATAATTGCCAGATGGGGTTTGAGAGATTCTAATTCCCGCAAAATGATTTCTAAATCCGTTTCTGGGAGGAGATAGAAGTTGGGTTCGAGGGAGGCGGATTGGGTTAAATTGCTCTCACCTACATCGGGGGAATTGCCGCCATGACCTCCATTACCCCCATTGCCGATCTCAGCCACCGAATCCAAATCGTTTCCCCCACCATCAGCACTTTGGTGTTGTTGACCGTTTTCTTCTGCTTCTAACTGGGCTAAACCGCTTAACAAACGTTGGGCGCGAATTTTCACCTGCTGCCCGGATTCCTCTGCGGAAACGTAGAGAACCCGGTTGCCCTTCGAGTAGAGGTTGGCCACTTGCAGCAGCAGGGTGGATTTGCCGATACCCGGTTCGCCACCGATGAGAACCAGAGAACCGGGAACGATACCCCCCCCGAGAACGCGATCGAATTCTCCGTAACCGGAGGTGTTGCGATCGACCGCCACATCGGCAATTTGCGAGAGCATCACCGCCGCCCTCGGCTGACCCTCGGATTTTTCGACACCGGCGGGAGTTGTTAAATCTCGGTTCCAGGCTGCCGTACTCAACAGCCCCCGCGAACCGGGCAGTAAGGGCTGCTCTTCGGTTTCCATCAAGGAATTCCACGCACCACAGTTGGTACACTTGCCGAAATACTGGGAGAATTCAGCACCGCATTCGTTGCAAACATAAAAGGTTCGTGGCTTAGGCATCAGGGATCGTGGGAAGCGTGCGTTGTGCCTCTATTGTTGAAAGTTAGGCTGGGGTCAGTCAAGCCCTAATCTGCCTTTGTCTGGGGCGATTGGGATTATTCGGGGAATGGATTTTTCTTTTAGAGGTGAAGTCTGACATTGAGTCTACATTCGCACTCAGATAACCTTAAAAAACTCTGAAGTATAGCGCTGACAAGGATTGCGCTCTTCTTGTGTCCTGGGAATGGGGTAGGATTTAAAAGTAAAGTAGCAAACATTAATACTCTCATTAAATTTTTGTCGAATTTTCGCACAAGGGGCGTTAAATCAGTTGGATAATCACAAAGAAAAAATACTAGTTGTTGATGATGAAGCGAGTATCCGTCGGATTTTAGAAACTCGTTTAGCGATGATCGGTTACGACGTGGTGACCGCAGCGGATGGAGAGGAGGCACTGCACGCCTTTCGCGATGCGATTCCCGATTTGGTGGTCTTGGACGTGATGATGCCCAAGCTCGATGGATACGGGGTTTGCCAGGAGTTGCGCAAGGAGTCGGATGTTCCGATTATCATGTTAACGGCGTTGGGTGATGTGGCCGATCGCATCACCGGGTTGGAACTCGGGGCGGACGACTACGTGGTCAAGCCCTTTTCGCCGAAGGAACTCGAAGCCCGCATCCGTTCGGTGTTGCGTCGGGTGGAGAGAAACGGCAATTCCGGCATTCCTAGTTCTGGGGTGATTCAAGTTGCCAGCATCCGCATCGATACGAACAAGCGACAGGTCTATAAGGGTGACGAACGGATTCGGCTGACGGGCATGGAATTTAGTTTGCTCGAATTGCTCGTCAGTCGCTCTGGGGAACCGTTCTCGCGATCGGAAATTCTCCAGGAAGTTTGGGGATATACCCCAGAACGCCACGTGGATACGCGGGTGGTGGACGTGCATATCTCGCGCTTGCGCGCCAAACTCGAAGAAGATCCGAGCAATCCCGAATTGATTCTCACGGCAAGGGGAACGGGATATTTATTCCAGCGGATTGTCGAACCGGGTGAGGAGAAGCACGGTTGACGGGGAAGCCAGTCTCTTGGTTTGAGGTGAGGGAGAAGGGAAAAGTGGACGATCGCCCGTCGGAATTCAATCGAGACCCCAGCATTTCGATCTCCTCCGCCATCTCCCGATTTTCCCATTTTTCCCCCTGGTAACGATGGCCAATCCATCGGCTTCGATCGATTGACCCCAGTTCCGAAATCTCGATCGGGCGATCGTTTTCTGGCTCTTCCTTTTTACTGGGTTCGATCTCGCGCGGTGCGATCGCGGATGTATATCTGGTAGAAAGAAAAAACAAAATCAATTTTGATACAGAAGTCAGAAAGTTATTTCCCTTTTACCTCTTAACCCTTCTGATAATCAAAATTTCCAGAACTCAAAAATAGACTCAATTTCTATAGTTCAGTCAAGAATTTCTTTTCCTTTTCCCCCTTCCCCCTTAACCTTTAACCCTTTTCCACCAGATGTCTAATGGCTAAATCCGATCCCAATGCAGTTTTAAGACGTTTGCCGATAGTTGTCGGTGGTTTGGGAGGTACGTTGTTATTCGTTAACCGCCTGCTCACCCCCGAACTCACGGAATCTCAAGCGCGATCGGACGTTTTGGGCTCGATTATTTGTGCGGTGTTGGTGTTAACGGGTTTGCTGTGGCAACAAATTCAACCCAAACCTCCGGATGCAGTTGAATTGGTCGGGGAACAAGGGTTTGAATGGCCTCAGGAATTGCCCGATGAGGTGAAAACAGAACTCGCTTGGGCGACTCATTTATTGCTCACCAATACCGTTACCAAGTCAGTGGTGGTTTGGTACGACGGGAAAGTACTGTTGCGTCGCGGGATTTTGGGGCAAAAGGACGAGGTGAATCCGGGGGCAATTTTAACGCGGGTTATCGAACAACAAAAACCGGTTTATTTGGTGAAGCTCGCGCTCTATCCGGGACGAATCGAGTTTGATTATTTACCGGAAAATACCCAAGGATTAATTTGTCAGCCGATCGGGAATAAAGGTGCGTTGATTTTAGGGGCTAATGTCCCTCGTAGCTATACGAAACAAGATGAGGTTTGGATTGAGGGAATTGCGGATAAATTGGCAAATACCCTCAACGAATTGTTACGAGACTGATGGAATTCTCTATTATCCAAAAATAAGATCGAAATGTCTTTAGAAAATGAGATGAGTCAGATTTTTGAACATCTCGATCTTATTCAATTTTCTCCGCGAAGCGTCGAAGCACTTGGACTCTCAGAAGCGGGTTGTTCCTTCCTCAAGCAGGTTCAATTTCCCCATCAGTATCCAAATTTATTGTTGAAATTTTCACCGACGCTTCATCCACTTTTTTCATCAGATAGCAACCTCAAAAATTTATATGTTCTCGGGTTAGAGTTTATAGATCGAGCCGAGCTACTTTCTCAGGGCTTAGAGAGCAAAAGCGATCGTCATCAATTCATTTTTTCATATCTCTGTATCGATCGCCGTACCGAAAAAATCTTATGTATTGAAGCGGGCAACTTTTTTGAAACTTTTGTTAATACCGATATTATCTGTTTTGCCCGTTCCCTGATTGCTTATCAAAAGGCGGACGAACAGGTTGAAGAGCGTTTAGATGATGATGAATATTTACTGCAAATAACTGCCGAACTCAAAGAGCAACTTCTCGAAATCGACCCGGACATCGCGAGTTCGGAAGAGAATTGGTGGATGTCTGTTTTGGCGGGAGTATGGACGTGAACTACCCGACGCTCCTCTACGAGAGAGCGCGGGACTTATAGCTCCCCAAACCCCTCACAAGTTAAATGTGTCGGTTTTAAGTTGACTCACGGTTAACGAGAACTCGGTTTCAAATCTAATTTTTTGATAAAAGTACTAAAAATAGATATAGCTTCGCCCTTGTATTGGGTTGTTTTCAGTTTACCACATCGGTGAAACCCTTGAAACCTCGTGCCAAAATTCACCGATTTTTCCAGAAATTGGGGTTGAAAACGGGTTCGATCGCCCTTGGTGACACCAATTTTTCGTCAGCTTTTACCTCAAATCTGGGTAATCGATCGTAGTGCCTCCTCGGAAGAGCGACGAAGCATTTAGATTCGAGCGGGTTGGGTTGGATTCACGATCGACCGCCCAAATCCTTGCGCCCCTACAGATTTCCCGATCGCTAGACTGGTATCGATAACATGATGCTAAGTTTTTTGAAAAATAACGATCGACTCATCAAGTAGCAGGCAAATTGCAATTTCATCGATCTACACTAAAGGTAATTTTGGAGTCATTTTTCGCATATATTAAAAAACAACAAAAATATGGGTCTGTTCCAAAAAATTCTAAACAAGCTAGATGTTGAAGTTTTTGTCTCTAAGAAAAAGACCGATCGAACTGAATTTCAGCTGAATTATGCGAATGGAAAGTCGGAAAGTGTCAACACCAAAGCTCAGGAAATATTGGGGCAAATTGAAACTGTCTATCAGAATGGTGACTTAGCAAAAGTTGAAGATTTAGCCCGTCAAATATTAGAACTCGATTCTTATTGTTTTGAAGCTTATAACTATTTGGGAGTTGCTCTAGCCGCACAAGGTAAATATCAAGAGGCCATCGAAGCTTATCACAATTTAATTCAACTCAAACCGAATGCGGTTGGGTACAGTAATTTAGGGAATGTTTATTTCGATATCGGACGCTTTGACGATGCAGTTCGAGTTCACCGTCAAGCCACTCAACTGAATCCAGATTACGCTCCAGCTTATAATAATTTGGGAAATGCTCTGCGAGAAAAAGGAGAGTTGTCAGAAGCTATTTTGGTGTTGAAAAAAGCAGTCGACATTGCTCCCAACTACGCTATCGCTTACGATAGTCTGGGTAATGCCTTAACCCAACACAAACAATTTGATGCGGCGATTGCCGCCTATCGACAAGCGATTCATCTCGAGCCTCGATCGGCACAACCTTACAATAATCTTGGGATTTGCTTTTTAGAACGCGGACAACACCAACAGGCGATCGAGCAGTTCGAGCGAGCTTTGCAAATTAACCCCAACTACCTCAGAGCGCTAAAAAATTTAGAAAAAGTCAAAAATGACCTGAGCGTGGCACCGCATCGAGCAGAAATAATGCAGCTTGAAGAAACTGCAATTCGGGGGTTAGAGCGGGGGGATATTTCGACCCTAGAATCTTCTGCTCGCAAAACGATAGAACTTTGCCCGACCTATGCTCGGGGATATTATTTCCTGGGAATGGCGTGTTTGAAAAAACAAGAGTTCGAGGCGGCGACAAAGGCATTTCAAGAAGCCGTTCGCTACCATTCGAGTCATGAAAGTCATTGGGGAAATCTTGCTCAGAGTTTAATGGCACAAAAGCAGTTCGAGGCAGCAATTCAAGCATTACAACGAGCATTTTCCTTGAATCCCAACGATCCGATGACGCGAAGTAACTTAGCGATCGGCTATATGAATTTCGGGAACGTTCTGCACGAACGGGGTCAGTACGAACAAGCGGTTTCTGCTTGTCAGCAGGCGATACAACTCAATCCGAACGTCGCAACTGCCTACAATAATTTAGGGCGGAGTTTAACGGCACTGGGCTACTTGGAAGATGCCGTCAAGGTGTTACAACAAGCCGTTCGGATAGACCCGAATTATGCCGTTGCCTACAACACGTTGGGTGTAACTCTGCGACAGCAAGGAGATATTGAAGGGGCGATCGCCGCTTGCCAAAGCGCAATTCAAGTCGATCCCAACTATGCCATTGCCTACAACTCCCTGGGGGCTAATCTGTGCCAGTTGCATCGCGATGAGGAGGCAATGGAAGCGTTTCAAGGGGCGATTTGGCTGCGCCCAAATTGGATAATGCCCTACAAAAATGCAAGCATCATTCTGACGAGCAATTCTCGCTGGGAAGAGGCGGCAAAGATGTTGGAGAAAGCAATCGAGTTAGACCCGGAAAATCGAGAACTACAGCAGGAATTACAACAAGTTCGATCGAAACTGGAATAGTCGATCAACTGAAAGCCTCGATGGAATCGGAGCTTTCAGTCACGGAAAGAGTTAGGAAGGTTTTACTCTAGATTGCTTGAGATTGCCACTTTCCACGCTCTGCTAAGGCAAGAGCGATAATATTGTAGCAACCACGATAGGCAGCTTCCTTACGCCCAACCTCTGCGGGTTTACCCCAATTTTTTTGAAATAGCAACAATCTGTTCCTTAAGAAATTGTTTAAGCTTTAAGGCATCATCGAGAGAGTTCAACTCTTACGCTCTAATTCATTTCTAATCTTTTCGATGTGGTGCTTCAAATTCGGTAAATCTCTCTCTATAACATTCCAAACTTCCACTAAATCTAAGCCCATATAATTATGAATTAGGACATCTCGAAACCCAGCAATTTGTCGCCAGCGAACTTCCGGATAGCGTTGTCTCAACTCTGACGAAAGTTGCTTCACGGCTTCTCCCATCACTTCAAAATTACGAATGACCGCATCTTGAATTAAAGGCGACTCTAAGAAACTGCGGCGTCCGACTTGCGTATAACCTTCGATGCGATCGATCCGTTCCAATATATCTGTCAGATATAATCGATCGTCACTCACAACGAGACTGCCTCTGGCAAAATTCGATCGCGAAATGGTTGCCGCAGTCCCCGAACGGTTGCCACATCAACTTTTCGATTTAAAAGGTCTTCCAAATCCTGAATTAATGCAATTCGATCGAGCAAACTGCGATCGGCTTCTAACTCGACGAGAAAATCGATATCGCTATCTGCCCTCTCTTCACCTCGCGCCACCGAACCAAAGATTCGCACGTTGTAAGCACCATGTATCGCAGCTAAATAAAGAATTTCATCGCGTTTTTCTTGAAGTAACTCGCGCATTTTCATAGGCTTGACGATCGGCAGCAGATGTCGCATTTTAATATAGCGTTAATATAGCGCGAAAGTCATCGAACCCCCGATCGCATCTTCCATCGAATACCGATCGCAATTCCCCCCAAACACAACATCCCCATCACCCCCGCTAACGGATTTCGCTCGAGTCCCGTTACCCAAGTCGGCACCACCTCGGCATATTCCACCAACCCGCCAACATGCGTCAGGTAATACCCCCAAACCAATCCGGCGTGCAAACCGATCGATAAACCCAACCGTCCGCCACTGGCTTGTTTCGCCCAGATTAACGTCAACCCCAGCAATACCAAGCCGGGAAATGCGGGAAGGCTGGGGAGAATCGCTTCGATGGGTTTGATGAAATGCAACAGGGCAAAAACGAATGCATTTGCCCAAGTCGCGATCGCATTTCGATAATCTCGCTGCAACTCATCCAACAGCCAGCCGCGAAACAGCAACTCCTCGGCAAACCCCACCCCCAAAGCAATCGGCAACCCTTCGATCGCAATTCCGGGGAAACCTGCCGGGGGAGACTGCCACTGCAACCATCCCAGTTGCCCTTCGAGAACCAGTAACGCGCACAAACTCGTCAAACCCAAGCCCAAACCGAACAGTAACTCTTTGCCGTTGCGTCGCGATCGCCTCAAACCGTAACGATGGAGAATACGGGGGTGTCCGTACACCTTGCGCCCCCACCACCGTACCAGCACAATAAACTCACCGTACAAAATTGCCATCGTCAAAATACTCACCCAATTGGGGTTATCAACGAGGGCATAAATAGGAATGGCAAAGGGCAGCCACAGCAGCAGCAAACTGGCCAAAAATAGGGGAAGTCGAACGGCGAGCGATCGCGTTGCTAGGGATTTGAGGAAGGGTTGTCCCAAAATATTCGATTGACTCTATTCGTCGGGTTCGATCGTACTGGTTAGACCGTTATTTTTTAAGGTTTCACAATAAAACTCGGCGTGTTCTTGGGCGCAAGTTATGACTAATGCCATTCCATTTGTATGGGCTTCCATCATAATATTCACCGCTTGCGGTTGCGTGAGTTGGGGAATGGTTTGAATTAAAATCCCAACAACGAACTCCATACTATTAAAATCGTCGTTATGCAATAACACTCGATAGCGCGGTGCGGGTTTGCGAACGGTCGATCGCTTTTCTAGAACTTCAGCAGACATGACTGGACTCCTTCTTGTCGTGAGTTAAGTTTTTCTCATTCTTGGTTTTAACAAAACGATACCTTTTTTTCAACAGAGAGTAACTAAAATTACAGACAATGTCAGTATCGAATGGTAACGTATGTAAGTGCAAATTTCGGCGCGCGATTGAGGAATAAGAGAGAAGCTTCTAAAAGAACCGAATGCCGTTAAAAATTCAATATAGTTTGAATAAGAGGATATTATGATACCGATTTACCCGATCGCCCTCGCAATTGCGGCAATCTCTGTTTGGTGGTTTCAACAAACCTCTGAGGATATTTACAGCGTTTTGGCTGCTGGAAGCGCGATCGTTAGTTTTATTATTGGGTTTGCGTGGTCGCCTTGGCAAGTACAGGTGGCGATCGTTCTGGCGGTGTTGTCTCTCGAGCAGTTTTACAAGGTTGTCCGACGGGAAATATAGCGATATGCCGTCGTGTGAGGACACAAGTACCGTGGCTAGGGAGCAGGGGACAAGGGGATAAGGGAGATGGGTTTAACGTCGCAACTGACTCATTGTTAATTATCCATTTTGACGGATTCGTGCCCCTTCCAAAGGTACCGAAGCATTGACTAGAGAAAGCAGCAATCCCAGTTGTTCTTGTCCGTTGGCAGCTAAATCGCTGTGACCCAAAATTACCCGCTCGTCCGCCCGTCCCAACAAATCTAGCAGAATCCGCTGGATACGCTCTTTATCCGCTTCTTCGGTATCGTCAGCCGTCCAGGGACGACCCGATCGATTCTCCAGAAATAGAGGCGCGCCAAACAACACCGCCGAACCCCCACTCGCCCACAGGGGAGAACTAATATCAATCCAGAAGTGCCAGGGATGGGAGGCGCGACTGGCGCGATACTGAAAGATATTCGCTAAGGTTACAGCAGCCCGATTTTGGGCAGGACGCACTGGGTAGGGGTTAGCCGCCACTGTCCCCCGTCGCAGGAGTTGGATGAAGCGATCGCAGGTAGTGGTGGGGGATTCTTTGCCATCCAGGCGCGATGCCACCTCCCAGTAATGTCCAGCAGTTTCGAGTAACTCCCGCAGAATGACGAGTCGATCGTAGGGCAGGCGGTTTCCATCCCACAAAAACCGATCGACCGCTCGATCGAGAACCCACACGGGACTCGGAATCGGTTGCTGCTCGATTTGCTCGTGGATTTGCCCCAGCCAAGCGAGTAAGGCGTTATAAGCTGTCGTGGCGCGGTAGCCGAGGCGATCCCAGCGGGGAAATTCCGTCACCGGCAGCAGCCTGGGGCGATCGGGATCGGGTTCGTAGCAATAATCGGCAATTAACCCTGCCCGCACCGGATCGATGGCGTTGAGGCTGGGGGTTTCCCGTTGGGATAGCGGACGATCGCGTCCTGAGAGCATCACCAACATTTCAGCAATGCCATCTCGATCGAGCAATCGCCCCAAACCCGGATACACCAGCGCCAGCAGTGTCAGCAGCGCCCGCACGTCGGGGGAGGCAATTAAAGGACGCTGGAGGTTGAGAGATCGGGTGGCAATGCCGCTACCGTCGAGAATTTCCGAGAGGGTGTACCGGGCGATCGCATCCATCCCCGGCGCAATAACGGCGATATCTTGAGGTTTAACCCCCGAGTTCACGGCTTCGACGATCGCTTCAGCAGTTTGGCGCAAAAGTTGCGATCGCGATCCTGTCTGAATCGAGGTAATTTGCGACGGAAGTTGGGCAAAAAACGCCGGATCGAGGGTCAGGCACACCACCGCTTCCCCCATATCCTCCGCCAGTCCCCGCCGTCCGTTGAGGACTTCGATCCGACACCGCCGGGAAAGTTTTGCCAGGGCTTCGGGATTGGCATTCAACCCCAACCGCACGGCCCCTTCTGGGTTGTAGGTAAAGGCGCAGGGTTTAGCGGCATCGAGAAACACCTCAAATAAATCGCGGGCGATCCCGGGATATTCATCCACGTCATCGGCGAGAACGCCCCCGTAGTGGGTTTGTAAATAGTCCAAATAGGTAGGATGGGGCAGAAGATACCGCCAATACAACTCAAAGGCGATGCCGTAGGTAAGAAATCCCCGCGCCAAACACCAATCCCGCCACGCCACCAGGGCATCCCCCATCGCCTGCCACCGTTCTGGAGACCCCTCTTCCATTCCCGCTTCGAGAATCGCGGGAATCTCTTCGATTGGCGTACCGCTTGCCCCAGCCAACTGAAGTAAATCCAGGGTGCGCCGTACCGATCGAAACTCGTTAAGTCCCTCCTGGCGCAACAAACCCCCATCGAGTTGGGGTTGCCACAATTGCGTCGCCAATTCCTGTTCCGTTTCCGGACGCAACCGCATGGGAAATTTCGCCCGCAGATTGAGTTCTTTCACCAACAGCGGCCAAAATAGAATCGTCTCGTCGAGAAAGAAGCCCAAGGGTGTGGTTGAATGGATTGGAACTTCTCCGCCTAAGCTGGCGTCAATGCGATCGCTTAGGGCGATGCGATTCTCTCCATTGGCAGCAAGGACGAGGATAGCCGGGGCACTTTGCCGGGTTTGCAGGGGTTTGGGAATCCGCTGGCGGCGGTTTTCTTGGGGGAAAACCGTTCGATCGACCCACATTTCGAGCAGTTCCACGAGGCGAGTGGTTTTGCCGCTGCGGGTGGCTCCAGTAATCCAGATAGACTCAAAGGGCACGGGGAAACTCCGATGGCGGATCGAGAATCGAGTCGAGGGGAAATCGTTAAGCGTGATACTTTCGAGCGTCAGTGTTTTAGTATACTACGGACAGGATTCGGGCTCGATCGTTTCTTTGAATCAAAAGTATTAATTGAATTGCGCGCGATCGCCCGCTGCAGTCGTGCGTTAAATTAACCATTGTCGCTCCGGGAATTATGAAAGCATCGATGTTTTCACAAGTACAAAAAGCCGTGGGCTGGGTGAAACGGCGATACGCCCAAACTCCCGATCGCGCCCTAGAAGCCGCGTATCGATCTGCCCTAAAAATTCAGGCGATCGAAAACCAATACTTCGATGGCAAAAAAATTCAGTTTCGATCGACAAATTTGAGTGCTTTAGAAATTGAAGCAATTCAAAAAGACCTGAAAACTAACTTAGCGATTATTCGCCAGCGCGTGGCCGAGTTTAATAGCAGTCGATCGATTTTAAGTTTCATCATCCAAACCGCAACCGAACCGATTCCCCTTCAGTCGGTGGATGACTCGAACCATCGATACTCTCCCGAGGCAAAATATCAATTTTCTCAAAATTTAGAAAAGCTGAAAATCATCGATGCGGTGGTGGCAAAATATCGCCAAGCCCCACCTCAAATCGTCCCAATTTCTGCTTCCGGAACGCAACTCGCACCAGCAGAATCAAACCTCGATCGAAACCTGGCTTCAGAATCCTCCACCCCCGAATTATACCCCGCTCAAGTCGAAGATAGCAGCAACACCAAACCCGTCTCCAAACGCCCCAGCGTCAGCGTTTTACCTCGCTCTATTCTGCGAACCATCGATCGACTCAAACGAGAACTCGATCCCAAAGCTGAAAACGAAGTTGTTGAAGAATTTCGCTATCACAAAAACAAAACCGTTATCTCCCTCAAATTCATTCTGCTGCTCATCCTCATTCCCCTTCTCACTCACCAGCTTTCTAAAAACTTCGTCATCGCCCCAATTTACAACCAATTTTTTTCCGAACAATCCGCTGTTTTTCTCAATCACGATTTTGAAGAAGAAGCATTCGTCGATTTGAGTCGATTTGAAGAACGGCTCAAATTTGAAATGCTCATCGGACAAATGCCAAAACTGTCGGATGAGGAAATGGAAGAACGAGTACAGGAGAAAGCCGGTGAAATTGCCCATAAATACCATCTTCGTAGCGATAACGCGATCGAAAATGTATTTGCAGATTTAGCATCTCTGGGGGCATTTTGCTTGGTAATTGCCTTTAGTAAGCGCGAGATTGCCGTCTTGAAATCGTTTATCGATGATGTGGTCTACGGACTCAGCGATAGTGCCAAAGCCTTTATCATTATTCTGTTTACCGATATTTTCGTGGGGTATCACTCCCCCCACGGTTGGGAAATCATTTTAGAAGGGTTGGCACACCATTTTGGAATTCCCGAAAGCCGAGATTTTAACTTTCTGTTTATTGCCACTTTTCCCGTGATTTTAGATACAGTAATGAAATATTGGATTTTCCGATATCTGAATCGGATTTCACCCTCAGCGGTGGCGACGTATCGGAATATGAACGAGTAGTTAAAATTTTAGATTTTAGATTTTAGATTTTAGGTTTTAGATTTTTAGATGTCTGACACGATCCCTTCTTCGGTTTCCAATTCTCAATTTTCTAGCACGGTAGCGATCGCCTTCTCCTTGAGAATATTTGGCTGGCATTCCTTTCGATGGAGCGATCGCATCTTATCTCTCGGGGTAGCATTCCTCGTGGGTGGATGGGGGAGTTTGCCCGCCCAAGCCGCCAACGATGGCGATATCCAGCGCCTCCTGACGACGAAAGAATGCGTCGAATGCGATTTAGAATCAGCCGATTTAACCAATCTCGATTTAGCGGGGGCAAATCTCAAAGATGCCGATTTAACCAACGCTAACCTCAACGGTGCCAATTTAAGCGGGGCGAATTTAACCAACGCCAAATTAATCGAAGCTCAGTTGCAGGGGACGAATTTAGCCAACGCCGAACTCTCGAGAGCAAACCTGACGCAAGCCACCCTGCGAGGGGCGAACTTGGCGAATGTCAATGCGAAACTCGCCGTTGCCCCCTTTGCCGATTTCCTCGAAGCCACCCTAGAGGGGGGAAACTGGGAAGGAGCAACCTTGGGAAGTGCCAAACTGCGGGGGGTTAATTTACGCGGGGCGAACTTGAACTATGCCAAATTAGGGCGATCGAACTTTAGAGGGGCAGATTTAGAAGGCGTGACGGCAATTGCCGCCAAATTGCGGTTCGTCAACCTCAGCAACACCAACATGAGCGGCGTGGATTTGAGCGGGGCGGATTTGCTCGATGCCCGGATGGAAAGAGCAATTCTCGATGGCGCGAACCTGGAAGGGGCAACCTTAGCTAACGCCAACTTAAGCGATACGTTGCTCTTAGAGGCTAATCTGAGGGGCGTTAATTTAATTGGGGCAAATTTGAGTCGATCGAATCTGACGGGGGTGGGTTTGGTTTCTGCGGTGTTAACCAATGCCGATCTCACCGATGCAAAACTCGCGAATGCGGGGCTGAATTTCGCCAATTTAGCGGGCGCGCGGCTCGAAAATGCCGATTTAACTCAGGCGGTACTCAGTGCGGTGAATTTGAGCGCGGCGGATTTGAGCTATGCCAATCTCACCCAGGTCTATTTATTTGGAGCAATATTGGTGGGGGCGAATCTGGGCGATGCCAATCTCGATCGAGCCGATCTGACGGAGGTGGATTTAACGGGGGCGGATTTGAGTTATACCAATTTAACCGATACCATCCTCACGGAGGCGAATTTAACCAATGCGATCGTCCGGGGAACGTATTTGAGCGAGTTGGAATAGTGCGTTCTAAGGTGGCGATCGCCTAAAAGTTATTCAAGCCAGCGAAAAGCACGGCGTAACTCAGCAGCACCGTTATTCTCATACCAACGACCGTGAGCGAGAATCACTTTTTCAGGGTTCCACTGAAGCATTCGCTTTAAGCAGCGACGTCCCGGCTCCTTTTGTCCCCAAAATGTCATTCGCAGATCCAACGCCGTTTTTCCATCGGGATCGACAATGCCAACGAACTTCAGCAGCTTCCCAAACCGCTGACTCACTTTATTGAGTTCAAAGTTTTCAATGAGATCGGTCAGGATGAGAGTCGAACTCTTCGGGTGAAAAAAGACCACTTCATCCATGAAGCGACTACCCTGAAAAACTAATTGGTCTAAATGAGCGACCCACTCCAGGGGGGGTTCGTTTTCTAAATCGGCATCAAAACTCACATCAATTTTCTGCCGTGCTGCGCGATCGCGGACACCAGGGGACGCCCATGCTGTGGCCTGAGGATAAGCTCTAGCCCAGGCGCCAATATGAGCGTAGTGAATTTTGTTGGGTGAAATGAGGTGGCGCACCGAGCCAAGAGAGTCAATTTGAGCTTTGAGTTCTCGAGTCAATCGAGTGGGTGAATGGCACCAGAGTTCAGCGTTGCTCAAGCGCACGATCGTCATCCGTGTTGAAAAAGGAATCTCGAACCCATACATTGACATCTGTACGATGGGACCATCAACGAGCCAAATATCTTCACCAACCGGTTTCAGAACGTCGATGGGTTCATATAGATCGATCTCATCGTGTTTCATCGCGACTCACAAAGGTAAAGTGTATAGTTTGACATCAGCTTTTTCCTTTCCAATCGCTTCCATTGGAATTAGTGTTTGGGATAGCGTTTCATCGCCCAGTACTCACGATCGAGAAAAATTCCTTGGTGAACCACTTCAAATCACAAGGGTGAGCTGGGGAAGAATACTGAGAATACTGGGGTGAGCGATAGCTGTCCTAACCTGGATTATTCATGAGAACCTTCTCAAAATAGCTGAAAGCCTTCAGTATCAATCAATAGACCCATTTTATCTCCACCACAGTGAGCGATCGAGCTAAAATTCCCGAATTCATTGACTGTTCGGGGTTTTAGGCATTCACG
>NZ_JBRJXU010000160.1:0-29615 GCF_057467645.1 Zarconia sp. | reverse complement strand
GCAGTGACCAAGCGCAAAGTGGCTGGTGGCTCTCGTTCTTGGGAAGGATTTCGCCGAACGGCAACGTTGCTCAGTGCTATTGAATCCTGTCGCGCGAGCGGTCGCTCGGCGATCGAGTTTTTCGGTCGTGCCCTCTCAGAAACCGTGGGGGGTCAATCGGGGCAGTTATCCCTCATTCCCAGGTTCAACTGAGCATGGGGGGGTTGTCAACCCCAAGACCTGAATGCTTACATTTTTAATTATTCATTGTTAATTATCCCTAGCCTCCAATTTGAGACATCGTGCGGCTATACATCCCTTCGATCGTGCCATTTTCCCGTTGCTTATAGTTAATTTCCGGTTTGAGGGCGAGTAACCCAGCAACCCGATCGCGCAACAGATCCGTCGAAACCCCCTCGCGCAAGCTGGTTTTCAAGTCGATTTGTCCGGTTTCGTTGAGCAGGCACGGCCGCAGCCACCCATCGGCAGACAGGCGCATCCGGTTGCAGCGATCGCAAAAACACTCGGACATCTGACTGATAAATCCCAGGGTTCCTTTGGCACCGGGAATCCGAAACACATCCGCAGGGCCGGCCCCAGTCACTTGAGAGGTTTCGAGTCCGTGGGCGCTGCGAATCCGCGCCCTCAATTCCTCAGAGGGAATCCAGCCTTCCGAATCGAACAGGTGGGTGTTGCCAATGGGCATAAATTCGATGAAGCGCACGTGCCAGTGGCGATCGATGGACAGGGCCGCTAAATCCAACACCTCGCCGTCATTCACCCCCGGTATAACCACCACGTTGAGTTTCAGGGGGTCGAACCCCACCTCGTAAGCTGCCTGAATGCCATCCCAAACCTGCTGCCAGCGGCTGCGACCCCGATTTCCGATAATTTTGTCAAAAATCTCCGCATCGAGGGAATCCAGGCTAATATTGATGCGCCGCAGACCCGCATCGTAGAGTGCCCGCGCTTTGGCGGCGAGCAAAAATGCGTTGGTGGTCATTGCCAAATCCTCGGTTTCCGGTAGGGCGGCAATAGCTTTGACGATCGCGATCGCATCCGGACGCAGTAAGGGTTCTCCCCCCGTGAGGCGAAAGCGGCGAAATCCAATTGGAACGAAAACCTCGCGAATCAGAGTCAGCAGTTCGTCGCCGGTGAGTAAATCCTGTTGCAGGAGGTAGTCGAGTTCGGCCCCTTCGGGCATACAATACTGACAGCGAAAGTTACAGCGATCGATGAGGCTGATGCGGAGGTAGTCTACCGGGTTCATAGTGTGGGATCGGATAACGCAGAGTCTTTATACCTAATCCTACAGAGGCAACCCAGAAAAAGCGATCCCTGACCCAGAAAAGCCATTGTGCTACAATCGCAAAATAAGCCACAGGATGCAAAGCCCTCGACCTTCAAGCCGATCGGGTTAAACCCCCGCCGCGGTTTGAGCGTCTCAATGTAATGCTGGCTAGTCGATCGCGGGCACGAATATAAAGTATCGCGTCGAGTGGATTACTCCCACGGCTGCGACACCCCGCAATCGCCAGGAGCAATCCTCCTACCGTAGGGCATACGGAAAGGCTAGATCTAATATTCTAGTATGCTTGGAAGCTACCGGTAAATGAGTCAAAGACCGATCGGTCTTAAACTTAGGTAGACAACGAACGTGTTCGGCCAACCGTGGGATGACCTTAGAAGGCTGCGTTCGGTTCGAGAATCCTTAACGATTTATCGTAGGGAATGTCAAGCTATGGGATCGGCATCAGACCGACCGATCCGGCAAACAGATCTTCTGGGGAACTCAAAGGACGGCAACCAACTTCAGTCGAGACTAGGTAACAGCACTCGCGATCTCCGAACCTTTTCTCGGACGCGCTGTAACTCGACGGGAGTTGCGATCCCCGCACCTTGAACCTCACCGAAGCGGTCACCTGCTCAGGAGAATCGACATAATGTTACATCGTAAGTTGTATCAAATCTGTTGTGAGGGTCGTGAAGTTTGTGTATTTTTAAGAGATCAGCAACGTTGGATAGACCGAGCGCGGGTTTTAGATATTGAAGGAGACTTAGTGACCTTACGCTACGAAACCGACGAAGACGATGAGATTTGTTCTTGGGAAGAAATGATTCGCTTAGAAAGCATTGGCGCGGTCTCTCAGAAGCTGGCGAGCGTTCCTCGGGGAAATGTCGAACCTCTTGTTTCTGATGATTGTCCCGAAGCCGAGCAAATTCGCAACCATCCCTCGGATTCTAATCCCGACTGACATCCGGCGCGATCGTGTTTTTGCCCGGTCAACCTAACCGTTGGGTTTTCCATTCTTAACAGACCCTCCAACGAAAATCCCCGCTCTATCCTATGGAAGAGCGGATTTTTTTTAGTGGCGAAGATGGGGTATGGAGTTGGTGTTGGAACAATTCATCTCCCTTGTCTCCCCCCTCTCCTTTGTCTCCCTTGCCCGGTGAAAAGGGCAAAGCATTTGGATTGGTGAGCTTTCGTTTCTGGAGAGAATTTGTCGCTCAAATGCGCGCGCCCCTACAGTCTCCCCTCACCGCGTCACCGTGTCACCGCGTCACCGTGTCACCGCGTCCTCCCCATTCCCTATTCACGCGGTGTGCAATCTTTTTGCGCTCGAAAGGATGGTGAGCGAGTCGAAAAATCCCCCATTCCCCTTTCCCCATTGCCCCGTGCGGTCAGGTTTTGGATCGACAAGTTGCACATGGCGTTATTCCTTCTTCAAAAATCGATCGGAAATCGAGTGAATTTTCAGCATATTCGTACCTCGCGCTTTTTGAACGGGACTGCCACCCAACATCAACACTTTATCCCCCGGTACGGCGATATTTCGCTGCACCAACATCGCTTCCATGCGATCGAACAAAGCTTCTAAGGTACTCGTTCCCGCATCGAGAATTAACGGTTTCACCCCCCAAACCAGGTTCAAGCGATGATACACTTCGCGATCGGGGGTAAATGCCACCACCGGCGCTTGCGGGCGTTCGGCGGCGGCCATCAGCGCCGTATAACCGGTGGTGGTAAAGCAGGCGATACAACACAAATCTAAAATTTCGTCGATAGTGTTGAGGGCTTCGCTAAGGGCATGGGTATCGTCGGTGAAGGCGGGGGGATAGTTGGTAAATTTAATTTCCGGTTCGATATCCGTGGCGATTTTCGCGAGCATTTTCACTGCTTTGATGGGATACTCTCCCACTGCCGACTCTCCGGAGAGCATCACCGCATCGGTGCCGTCGATAATGGCGTTGGCGACATCGCTGGCTTCAGCGCGGGTGGGTCGGGGATTGCCAATCATACTTTCGAGCATCTGAGTGGCGGTAATGACGGGCATTCCCCGTTGGTTGCAGGTGCGGATAATCTGCTTTTGCAGCATCGGCACTTTTTCTGGCTTCATTTCCACCCCCAAATCTCCACGGGCCACCATCACCCCGTCGCATTCATCGAGAATCAGATCGAGGTTGAAGATAGCTTGGGGTTTTTCAATTTTGGCGATGACGGGGGTATCACCAGCGCCTTTATCGGCTAAAAAGGCTTTGAGAGTGCGGATATCTTCGGCTTGGCGCACGAAACTCAAGGAGACCCAATCCACCCCTTGGGCGATACCAAACTCTAAATCTCGTTTGTCTTTTTCCGTGAGGGAGGGCAAGCGCAGGTTGAGGGAGGGTAAATTTACTCCTTTACGACTTTTGAGGATGCCTCCTTCGAGAATCTGACAGCGAACGGCATTCCCAGAAACCGCTTCGACTTTGAGTTCGAGCAAACCATCGTCGAGCAGAACCTGGGTTCCGGCAGTGGCTTCTTCGGCGAGGTGGGGATAGTCGATGGCAACGGTGTCTGGCTGACCGTTATATTCGGCGATTGGAACTAAGGTTAAGGTCTTTCCGTCTTCGAGGGGGATTTCTCCCTCGGGCAACTGACCGACGCGAATTTTTGGGCCTTGTAGGTCTTGGAGAAGAGTAATGGGGGTGTCGAGTTCCGTAGAAATCGATCGCAATTGGTCGACCATCCGGGCGTGGTCGTCGTAGTTGCCGTGGGAAAAGTTGAGCCGGGCGACGCTCATTCCCGCACGCACCATCTGGCGGATGGTGTCGGGGGATTGGCTGGCTGGACCGATGGTGGCGACGATTTTGGTGCGATGGGTGAGGGAAATCATCAGCATTTTGGGGGTAAGAATTCAGATCGAGAAACACCAGATCGAGAAAGAAAATTCAAGCTTCTTCGATCGCTGAAGGTTGCGAAAACAAACCGGTCAATTCTGAATCTCCGATTTCGATTTTAAGTCTGGGAATACTGACGGACGATCGTGCAGGTTAGTTTCAATTTTACTGTGATATTCGATACGAATTATTTCCAGTTCGATCGCGTTTATGAGTCTAATTTACTGGACCTCGATCGGATAAATTTTAATTTTAAGAATTCGATCGCAAAACCTTAAAAAAGGTCGAAGGTTTATGGCTCAAACTTAAGCTCAAATTTATTGATGACTGAGTCTCAATTGTTACGTTAATGTCAAGTTAAAATGTTGCGATCTGAAGACATATATTGCATCTTGAAGTCTTGATGCAGTCTACTAGATTTTTATTAAAAAAAAGTTAAGATCTTTCCAGTTTTTCCCGATATCTAAAAAACTGACAGATATCTAATAATTGTGCTATCTTAATTGGCGTTATCCTTCAAGTCGAGAAATCTTAGAAAAAGCTTAAGCTAGTCTCTTCAAGGTATCCCTTCGCGGTTTGATGGGAATACGCGATCGTCTCTTCGGGAGAAGGACGGACAGATTCGGGTGCGATTGCGAGTCCTTATCGGCAGAACGCAGCAACGATCGTTCCACGACCGGATACCGCCTTGAACCCGACCGTTCGCTGACAATCCCCTCGAACGTTCCGAAACTTGCCGATTCGAGATCGATATAGAAATCAAAACGTTACCCCAAAAATCTTCTTACCACTCATAACAATACAGGAGTATTTTTGATGGCTGCTGTCAAAGTTGGAATTAATGGATTCGGCCGTATCGGACGATTGGTCTTCCGGGCCGGCATCGATAATCCAAATATTGAGTTTTGCGGAATTAACGATTTAGTTCCCCCGAAAAATCTCGCCTACTTGCTCAAATACGACTCCACCCACGGACCTTTTTCCGGTACCGTTGAAGCTGCAGACGATGGAATCGTCGTCAACGGTAAATTCATACCCTGCGTGTCCGTCCGCGATCCCGAACAATTGCCCTGGGGAGATCTCGGCATCGAGTACGTCGTCGAATCCACCGGGTTGTTTACCGATTACGCCGGTGCGTCCAAACACATCAATGCTGGGGCCAGCCGAGTGGTGATTTCTGCCCCCACCAAAGAGAAAGACCCGGAGAAAGTGCCGACGCTGTTGGTGGGGGTCAACCACGACAACTACGATCCCAGCCGCCACACCATTGTCTCCAATGCCAGTTGTACCACCAATTGCCTCGCCCCGATCGCCAAAGTCATCCAGGATAACTTCGGATTCGCTGAAGGGTTGATGACCACCGTTCACGCCATGACGGCAACCCAACCGACCGTCGACGGTCCGAGTAAAAAAGACCTGCGCGGCGGTCGCAGTGCAACTCAGAATATCATCCCCGCTTCCACCGGGGCCGCCAAAGCTGTCACCCTGGTGCTGCCGGAACTCAAAGGCAAACTGACGGGGATGGCTTTCCGGGTTCCCACCCCCGACGTATCGGTGGTGGATTTGACCTTCAAAACCGAGAAAGCCACCAGTTACGACGAAATCTGCGCGGCGATGAAAGCTGCCGCCGAGGGGACGCTAGAGGGAGTGTTAGGCTACACTGAAGAACCCATCGTCTCCACAGACATCACCGGCGATCCGCGCTCGAGTATCTTCGATGCCGGGGCGGGAATCGAGTTAAATTCCAACTTTTTCAAAGTCGTCTCCTGGTACGACAACGAATGGGGTTACTCGAATCGCACCATCGATTTAATCCTGTCGATGGCAGCCAAAGGCTAATATCGATTCCCACCCGGCCGCACTCCGGTGATGCCAGACCAACTGACCGAGATGGAGAAAATCAGCTTATGACTCAACCCATGATTCAAGCAAACGAATGTCCCGTGCAGATCGAAGACGATCGCACCGGAACTAGCGTTGAGACCCTCAAACGGGCTTTTGCCGATCATCTCTTCTACTTGCAGGGAAAATACGAGTCCCTCGCCACCCGAGACGATTTCTACATGGCCTTGGCCTATACCCTCAGAGATCGTCTCCTCCAGCGCTTCGTTCAAACGGTGCGCACCTACAACGAACAGGACGTGAAGGTGGTGTACTACCTCTCGGCCGAATTCTTGATGGGTCGCCACTTGGGGAACAGCTTGATCAACCTGCACTTATACAATGCCATTCGGCAAGCGGTGCAAGAGTCGGGACTGGATTTAGACGAACTCCTCGAACGGGAACCCGACCCCGGATTGGGAAATGGCGGTCTGGGACGACTGGCCGCATGTTTCCTCGACTCCCTCGCCACCTTAGAAATTCCGGCGATGGGGTATGGCATTCGCTACGAATTCGGTATCTTCCACCAAACCATCCAAGATGGCTGGCAGGCGGAAGTCCCCGACAAATGGTTGCGGTTGGGGAACCCCTGGGAACTAGCCCGGCCCGAGGAATCGGTGGAAGTCAAATTGGGGGGATACACCGAACCCTACAACGACGAAAAGGGTCACTATCGGGTGCGTTGGGTTCCCGGTCATACGGTGATCGGCGTGCCCTACGATACCCCGGTTCCCGGTTACGATACCAATACGGTGAATCCCCTGCGACTGTGGAAGTCGGAATCGAGTGACGACTTTAAGTTCGAGGAATTCAACGCCGGGAACTACGATGGGGCCGTGGCCGAGAAGATGCGATCGGAAACCATCTCCAAAGTCCTCTACCCCAACGACAATACCCCCCAAGGGAAACAACTGCGCCTGGAACAGCAGTATTTCTTCGTCTCCTGTTCCTTGCAAGATTTGATTCGTCGCCACCTGCGTCGGGGGAATACTTTAGATAACCTTTGCGATCGCGCGGCGATTCAACTCAACGACACTCACCCGGCCGTCGCTATTGCGGAAATGATGCGGTTGTTGATGGACGTTCACGGTTTCGACTGGGATCGGTCTTGGCGCATTACCCAGAAGACCTTCGCCTACACCAACCACACCCTGATGCCGGAGGCCCTGGAACGGTGGTCGGTAAGTTTGTTCGGTCGCGTTTTACCCCGCCACCTGGAAATTATTTACGAAATCAACCATCGTTTCCTCGAAGACGTTCAGCGTTGGTATCCCCACGATAAAGAAATGTGGTCGCGCCTGTCCCTAATCGAAGAAGGGGAAGAAAAGTCCGTGCGCATGGCCAATTTGGCTTGCGTTGGCAGCCATGCCATCAACGGGGTGGCCGCGTTGCATACGGAGTTGCTCAAAAAAGATACCCTGCGCGACTTCTATCGCCTCTGGCCCCAGAAGTTCTTTAACAAAACCAACGGCGTCACCCCCCGTCGCTGGATTTTGTTGAGTAATCCCAAACTATCGGAACTGTTTACCGAAAAATTGGGTCAGGACTGGTTGAAGGATCTCGATCGCCTGCAAAAGTTGGAATCCTACATCGACGATCCCGAATTCTGCGAGCGCTGGCGGCAAATCAAGCTCGAAAACAAGCGCCAACTCGCCGAACATATCGAACAATTCAATGGCATCGAAGTCAACCCCGAATCCCTGTTCGATATCCAAGTCAAACGCATCCACGAGTACAAGCGCCAGCATTTGGCCGTCTTGCACATCATCACGCTCTACAACCGCATCAAGCAAAATCCCAACGCCGATATCCTGCCGCGAACCTTCGTGTTCGGCGGTAAGGCCGCACCGGGATATTTCATGGCGAAACTGATCGTCAAGCTGACGACGGCGGTTGCGGAGGTGGTGAATAACGATCCCGACGTGCGCGATCGTTTGAAAGTGGTCTTCTTGGCCAACTTCAACGCCTCCCTGGGTCAGAAAATCTACCCGGCGGCCGACCTCTCGGAACAGGTATCCACAGCGGGTAAGGAGGCTTCGGGAACGGGAAATATGAAGTTTGCCATGAACGGGGCGCTGACGATTGGCACCCTCGATGGGGCGAACATCGAAATTCGCGAAGAAGCCGGGCCCGAGAATTTCTTCTTGTTCGGATTGACGGCCCAGGAGGTCTACAACCTGAAAGCCACCGGCTACAATCCCATGGATTACTACCTGGGTAATGCCGAACTCAAACAGGCAATCGATCGCATTTCTTCGGGATACTTCTCCCACGGGAATACCGACCTGTTCCGGCCGTTAATCGATTCGCTGATGTACGACGACACCTATATGCTGTTTGCGGACTACCAGTCCTACATTGAGTGTCAGGAGAAGGTGTCCGAGGCCTATCGCGATCGGGATAAGTGGACGCGCATGGCAATTTTGAATGCCATTCGCATGGGTAAGTTCTCGAGCGATCGCACCATTAGCGAATACTGCCAGGAGATTTGGAAAGTCGACCCGGTGAAAGTCGAGTTTGAAAACGACGGAACCGCTTCGATCGGCTTGAACGTTGAAGACGTTTAAGGTCTGAGTTTCTAGACATATCTGAAGCAAGCGGCAGACTTTACCTGAGTCTGCCGCTTTTTTGGGATCGGTTAGCGCGATAAAACCCCGATGGCTACCCCTTCCCCACGGGGATCGGCAGCCCCTTCGAGATAGCCTTCCGTCGTCACTTCGATCGCGTTGGCATTACCCCAGGGACTGCGTTCTTGTAGTTCGTGTCCCCGACGGCGCAACTCTTCCAATGTCAAGACATCCAATCCCCAGGGTTCGATGGAGGTGCGATCGGGTAACCACTGATGGTGCAAGCGCGGGGCGGCAACGGCTCGTTCCACGTCCATTTGGTATAGGAGAACGTTGAGCAACACTTGCAGCACCGTCGTAATAATCGTACTTCCTCCCGGCGCACCCACCGCCAGGCGCAGGCGATCGCCCTCTGTGACGATCGTCGGTGTCATACTCGATAGGGGAGTTTTGCCGGGGGCGATGGAATTGGCTTCTCCCCCCACCAACCCGAACAAATTCGGCACCCCAGGGGAGATCGAGAAATCATCCATCTCGTTATTGAGTAAAATTCCCGTCCCCTCGGCAACCACCGCCGCACCGAAGCCGCCATTGACGGTAAACGTGAGGCTGACGGCATTGCGATCGCGATCGACGACGGTGAGGTGGCTAGTATCGGGAGATTCCCGCAGCCGTTGTAGGGTTTCGGCATCGGCAGGCTGCACCTCACTCGACGATCGCGCCCGTTCCATCTCGATTTCCCCACGGCGAAGGGCGGCATATGCCGGACTCACCAACTCCGCCACCGGAACCTCAACAAAATCCGGGTCTCCCAAATATTTGGCGCGATCGGCATAGGCAATCCGCATCGCCTCAATCAGCAGGTGGAGGGTATCGGGATGACGCCAACCTTGCCCCGCCAAATCCGCATCGCCGATCAGATTGAGGATTTGCAACAGGTGAACCCCCCCAGAAGACGGCGGCGGCATGGAACACACCTGCCATTGCCGGAAGTCCCCGCAGAGGGGATCGCGCCAAATCGGTTCGTAGGCGGCTAAATCTTCGCGGGTGATGAGTCCGCCATTGGCTGCCATATCATCGGCGATCGCCCCGGCAATCTCTCCGGTATAAAAACGCTCGGGATCGGCGGCAATCTGGGTGAGGGTATCCGCTAAATCGGGCTGTTGGAGACGATCCCCTAGGGCGTAGAATGTACCATCTTGGGTAAACGCTTCCTTCGCGGCTGGGTTGGCCAGTAAAATTTCTTGTCGCCGTTCTACCGCCCGCACAAATCGGGAGTGTACCGGGAAGCCATCCCGCGCCAGGGCGATCGCCGGTTCCACCACTTGCTGCCACGGCAACATCCCGTATTCTCGATGCAGGACAGCCAACCCCGCCACCGTCCCCGGTACCCCCGCAGCCAGGTGTCCGTCGAGACTCGATCGGTCGATCGGGATTCCCGCTTCATCTAAATACATATCCCGCGTCGCTGCCATCGGCGCCCGTTCCCGAAAATCCAGCGTCCGCATTTCCCCCGCATCTTCCCGATACAGCAGCAAAAAACCTCCACCCCCAATCCCAGCGGAAAACGGTTCCACCACGGAAATTGCTAGCGTCGTTGCTACTGCCGCATCTACGGCATTTCCCCCCGCTTGTAGGATTTCGACGCCCACCTGACTCGCCAGGGGGTGGGCGGAGGTTACCATCCCATCGAGGCTGCGTTGGGGAGTTGCAGAGGCAGTAGAAGCGGTGAGGAGAACGATGAGGCAAGGGAGGAGAAACCGTTTTTTCATATTCGGTAGGCTGGATAGATTGAAAAATCGATCGCATCTGGCATGACTATCCCAAAAATCGGGTCAGATCGAACTCTTCGGGGGATTGAGACGCATGAAATCGATCGCCGATCGCCATCAGCAGCAATCGTTCCGTGTAATCCACCGCACCGCGCAACTCCTCTCGTAGAATTTCCAATCCCCCATTGGCATACTCTTCAAAAATTGCCACTCGTTGGGCTTCGCATTCGGAATCGGTGGGGGAGAGGATGTGGGTATCTTGGGTTTGAGTTACCGCCAGCAGTTTAATCACCCGATCGTACCCTCGCGAGAGAAAAACATCCAGTCCGATGGGTGCGGGTTCTCGCTTCGAAAAGTCTTTGAGGGGCGATTTACGCTTCCGTTTTGCCCCCAAAGATGCGGCAAATACAACGGTATCGGCGTAGGTTTGAAACGGGGCGCTATCGCTATTTTCCGATACCGTGAGGGCTTTGACTAAATCGGCTTTATCTTTAGCGATCCGAACTCGATTTGCAGCCATAAACTTCCCCTGAAATTATGTGAATTTTGTTGATTTTCTAGTTATTGCTTTTCGCTCGATCGAAAATGCCGATCGATAAAATCAAGTAAAATTTGTTGGTGCGGTGCACCTAACGGTCGAATACTCTCCGCTTTTTGGGAATACCGTTCCCCTTGTTTAATTTCCTCAAGCGTCCACAAATCTAAATCCCAACCTTCATTGAGTTCTAAATCGCCAATCTCCACCGTTAGCGGCGCGTAAAACATATGGCGCACGGCTTCTGGGGTTTCAAATGCCCCAAAGCTTTCAACGGTAGGCATTTCGTAACCGATTTCTTCGAGGATTTCTCGCTTTACGGCGACTTCTGGGGTTTCTCCCGGTTCGATATGTCCCCCGAAAAATGCCCAATATCCGGGATGAACGATGGTGGGAATATTATCTCGAAGCTGCAACAAAAACTTTCCATCTTGATGGAGAATGGCAAGAGCAACATGGCGTTGTTTGGAGTTCATAGGGTTCGGTGGCAGGAAAAAAATCCGTCAGCGGGCACGGGTCTCATCTAGATTAGCAAGAATGTAGGGGTGAATGACCGTTTGCCCTTACAGGTATTACGTCATCCTCTTGTTTGAGATTATCTCTTTTGAGAAGAACAAAATATTAGTCAAAGATTTATACTCTGTCTAAGTTAACGCAGTTTGAGTCGATCTAAATTAAAGCGATTAAACCTTAAAGTACCGATCGAAATTCAATTTTATTGTTGAACGATCGGGTTAACGATCGAAAAGAGAAAAAGCTTACTGAATATCCGGTTTTCGCGTTCGAAATCGAAGTTTTTTCGAAACTCCAGAGCTACAAGCTTTTTTCAAAAAACATCAAATGCTGCGACGGTAAAATATCTTGAGTCTCCAACCAAGTTAACCCGACTGCAGCCATTTCTTTCTTCGCCTGTCGCTGGGTCATTTTATGCACTCCTTTGATAGCAATCAATGGATTCTCTCGTCGATATTCTACCAAAACAACTCGTCCTCCCGGCTTCAATGCCGAAACGAGACCTTCCATCATTTCTCGGGGATATTCAAACTCGTGGTAGGCATCTACCATCAAAGCCAAATTGACGCTATTTGCTGGTAAATTTGGATTGGTCAGACTCCCCTGAATTCCTTCAACATTATCAACGTGATTTTCTCGTTTTAAAAAAGCGAGCGCATCTAACATTTCCGGCTGAATATCGACGGCAAATACTTTACCGTCCGGAACGCGATCTGCAATTCTGAAGCTAAAGTATCCCGTTCCCGCCCCAAGATCGGCAACGACATCATCGGGTTTCAAATTCAAGGCTTCGATCGCCATTAACGGTCTTTCTTTGGCATTGCGCTGGGGACGTTCCAGCCACCACATTTCCTGATGTCCCATTACTTTGGCAATTTCTCTACCCAGATAAAACTTGCCGATACCATCAGGACTGTGAACTTTCCGTTCTTGGTAAACTAAATTCGAGGAGGTATCAGAAGATATGGGAAAGCGATCGCAGCCCGTGAGAACTAAACTGGCGATCGCGATCGAAACAATGATGAGGACAATAGACGGGGTGAAGAATTGCTTTTGGATTCTTGCTAACATGTTTTTCTCACAGGTCAAAAATTTAGGGAAGGATAGGATTGCAAAGGGAGTCGGGAGGGGTAAATTTAGAGCGCAAGAATTCTTATCTTTTCATTTTTATAAGTTAGTCGATCGAATCTTCGCAAAAAGTTTATTTTTTAGATAAAATGAACATCTTCATAGAATGCCCGATTGTATCCATCTCTAAAGGCTTATTTCGGCATTTTACTGTTTTCGATTGCCAGTGCATCTATGTTCATCATCGAAGGCCATCGGAAGTTATTTGTCAGATGCGGTTCACCTCGATGTCCGAATTCAAGGGAGATGCCAAACTCGGATTCAAAACGATATCGAGACCTTTATTCCCATCGGGAAATCTGCATCCATCAATTGCGGTGGCAAGGACCGTTTTTCGCCAAGTTATCCCATTCTGACATTACCCGGCGGATTCGGATCGTACGATAAAGGGTCGTTCCGTTCTCGATCGATAATGAAAGAATACGACGAACGTACTTTGGACCATGACTGCACTCTTTCCCGTTTCCACCTCTGTGATGCAATCCCGCCTGCGCCCCCAAATTCGGGCGTTGCAACCGGAGTTGGTGGAATGGCGGCGTTACCTTCACCAGCGACCGGAACTCGGCTTTCACGAACGGCTGACCTCTGAGTTTATCGCCGCGAAATTGCGATCGTGGGGAATACCGCACCAAACGGGAATCGCCAAAACGGGAATCGTTGCTACCATCGTCGGCGAACGACCGGGCCCGGTATTGGGGATTCGTGCCGATATGGATGCTTTGCCGATTTTAGAGGAAAATCAGGTTCCCTACAAATCCCTGCACGAGGGAAAGATGCACGCTTGCGGTCACGACGGCCATACCGCTATTGCCTTGGGAACGGCTTACTATCTCTGGCAGCATCGGGATTTTGCCGGAACGGTGAAGGTGATTTTTCAACCGGCGGAAGAGGGACCCGGCGGTGCCAAACCGATGATTGAAGCAGGAGTATTAACCCATCCCGATGTGGATGCCATCGTCGGGTTGCATTTGTGGAATAACCTGCCCTTGGGAACGGTTGGGGTGAGAAGCGGTCCGTTGATGGCGGCGGTAGAGTTGTTTCGCTGCACCGTATGCGGTAAAGGCGGTCATGGTGCGATGCCCCACCAAACGGTAGATTCGATCGTTGTTGCCGCCCAAATCGTCACTGCCTTGCAAACCATTGTTTCTCGCAATGTCGACCCCATCGATTCGGCAGTGGTGACGGTGGGTAAATTCCAGGCGGGGAAAGCCCCGAACGTCATTGCCGATACTGCAGAACTCGCGGGGACGGTGCGGTATTTCGATCGCCGTTTTGCTGGTTTTTTCAATGCTCGCATCGAGCAGGTGATTGCCGGAATTTGCCAGAGTTTGGGGGCAACTTACTCCTTGGAATACACCCAACTGTATCCCCCCACGATTAACGACGATCGTATGGCAAATTTAGTGCGACAGGTTGCCCTCAATGCGATCGAAACGCCGGCGGGTGTCGTCCCCAACTGCCAAACGATGGGGGGAGAAGATATGTCATTTTTCCTTGAAGAAATTCCCGGTTGCTATTTCTTTCTCGGGGCGGCAAATCCAGAACGGGATTTAGCCTATCCCCACCATCATCCTCGGTTTGACTTTGATGAAACGGCACTAGCAATGGGTGTCGAACTATTCGTGCGGTGCGTGGATCGATTCGGACGGGATTCGATGGAAATTTTGAATGGGCGATCGTAAGTTCGCTCTCTCGAGTGGCGCGATCGCATTCCAGGGTTTAGATATTGGTTGATGTAAGGTTATCGGTTCGGGGTGTTTATGAAGGTCAAAGAGTTGTCTAAAGTCGAGCTTGGTAAAAAACTAGAAACCTTTAAAAAAGAGTATGCCCGCTTAAAACAGATCGAAATCGCATTTAACGCGCAAAATGAACTCACCCGTAGCTTGATTGGAGTCGAACAAGCATCGAGGGGCAAAACTATGCTCAAAGCGATGCTCATCAAAACCGTCCAGGTCTGCAATCATCTCACGGAGGCCGAAGAAAGTAGCTTATTTTTACTCGATGGAGAAGGGGCGATCGCCGATAGCATTCTCGCACGGGGGGCTACCATTCAACAACAAAAGAAAAACTTAATCGGCAAAGTATTAGATAAAGGTTTAGCGGGTTGGGTTTCCAAACATCGTGAAATCGGCTTAATTATCGATACGAAAACGGACGATCGGTGGTTGAAATTTCCCTGCGAACCATACGTGGTGCGATCGGCACTTTGCGTTCCGATTCTCTGGGGAAAAGTTTTGCTGGGCTTGCTGACCTTAATGCATTCTAAACCCGGGCATTTTACCGCTCAATCGGTATCGTTGATGCAGGCGATCGCTGCCCATATGGCTTTGGTGCTAGATAATGCGAAATTATATTCCGATAACGACCGGCAAGTTATGCAAGTTATTGAAGACTTAGTGCGCGATGATTCGGAATTAACTGAAGACGATTCCATTACCGTAAATGCCAATAAATTATCGGATATTGGGATGTATATTCTCACCTTTGGCGGTCGATTCCTCTATGCCGATCGCAAACTTGCGGAAATTTTTGAATACCCATTTTCCGAACTCGTTTCTTTAGAATCAGCGTTTAATTTAATTGCCACGGAAGATTACGTGAGCGTGACTGAAGAGTTCGAGCGCTGTTTTGGGAACCAAGGACAAACGATTTATTTAAGTTGTAAAGCTCATCAACGAGATGGCATGCCGATCGATATTGAAATTGAAGGTAAAGGGAGTAAGTTTTACGGGAAATCTGCCGTCATTGGGATGTTGCGTCGGATATAGAACCTGTTATTTGAAGCACAAAGATTGCTGAAGAAGAGTTGAGATATTATTTCCGAACTTCCTGAGACAATCGATCCGAATACTTTCTTCTCGAACGGGATAAAATATCCTTTGAGAAGCAATCGATATCTCCTGTTATAAAACTCACGATCTTGGACGGAAGGCGATTCAAAACTCCCCATTGAAAAATCACTGCAGTTCTCAGGTAGACTCGGATACAGGCTGTTACTTATATACTTCAGACAACGATTTGGTATTTAGCATAAATACTTATGTACAAATACTTATTTTTCCCGGCATTGAACTTTCTAGTGCAGCGCGGCAGAAATAACTGACCAGCTTTCAATCGGTGAAAGCTCTGTACAGTAAGCCTTTTTAATTTTTAATTTTGCGAAACCGCTCGCGGTATCGGTTTGAGTCCCGTTCAACTTTTCAAGACGCATTTTTAATGACCCGTAGCGGCACTAGGTTGTTATTTTTAATAATATTCATTACAATCTTATCTAAATATGAATCAACGACTCTTCTATGTCAGATACGCACCACTCAGAGGCGCAACAATATCTGAATCGAGGTGCAAAATCTATACTAGAAGGTAGATATGAGGATGCAGAAAAAGCTTATCGCCAAGCCATCGCTATCGAGCCCGATAGCCCTTGGGTAAATTGTAACTTAGGGCGATCGCTCTTATATCAAGAGAAAGTTGAAGCCGCGATTCTCTATCTACAAAAATCAATAGAACTCGATTCAAGTCTCGCCGAAGCACATTACAGTTTAGGCAATGCATTCACAAAGCAAAATAGTTTTGAGAAGGCTGTTAAATGCTATCACGCCGCGATTGAGTTAATACCAGATCGATTTCTCTATCACCATCAATTAGGAGATAGCTTTTTACTTCAGGAAAAATATGAGGCTGCTATTGACCCATATCGAAAGGCACTTAAATTAAATGCGGAGTATGCTTGGTCTTACCATAACTTAGGAAAGGTATTGTCGATATTAAACAAGTGGAAAGACGCGAATCTTATTTATCAAGCCGCAGTAGATCGATGGCCGGCAAACCCCGATTTTCATTATGGATTGGGGCAAGCTAAAATAATGCGGGGAAAAACCTCCGAAGGAATTTCAGAATACCGTCGGTCATTTGAAATTAGATATTCTATCTCGGCTGTTCAGGAGCGGTTTTCAATTGAAAAAAATTGTAAATACGATTGTGACTATCGCTTCAAGGAAGCCTGTATTGAATATGATATTGGGCAAGTTTTAGAAAGTCAATATAAGTGGAATGAAGCAGTTCATGCTTACAAAAAATCTATTGCAATTCAGCCCGATTTTGCTGAATCCTATCATGCATTAGGCGAGATATATTTTCAGCAAGAAAAATGGGAAAAAGCAATTATTGCATACAATAAAGCTCTAGAGTATAAACCAGAACTTCATTTGTCTATCTATCTTAACTTGGGAAATGCAATTCATAAGCAGCAAGCACAAAATATTCAGACACAGCTTGTTCAGCTCTCAGAACCTTATCTAGAACAGAAGTCCCAGACCGATACGATCGACGAAGAAATCGAAGCGTACAAAACGTTAGTGAAAATCAACCCACACGATGCTATAACTCATCAAAAGCTGGGAGAGGCGCTAAAGCGGAGAATTCAAAGAGATACAGATCGAGCTTTAGAATATTACGATGCAGCCATTCAGTTAGTACCAGATGAACTCACTAACTATTATCAAGCAATAGATATACAACCATATAATATTCAACTTTATTTGAAGCTCTCTAATCTTCTACTCAAAAAAAATAAAATTAATCAAGCGATTGTCTTTTGTCAAATTGCAAAGCAAATTCAGCCTGACGATCGTGCAATCCAGAAACAGCTAGACAAAATTTTGCAAGCTAGAGGATCGCTCGAGCGAACATGAGGAATATCAGGAAATCCTTGTAAAAAAAGAAATTCATGAGTAATACCATATCAAGTCACTCAAAAATAGATATAAAAAAAAGTGAAGAGCAATTATTGCAAAAAGCTGAAGACTCTATTAAGGAAGGTCAAGTAGAAGAAGCCATTCGATCGTATCAGGAAATTTTATCCCTCAAACCATTTAATCGAAGATGGTCTCAACTATATATTAATAGGATATTGAATCTGGGTATCTCCTTAAAAAAGGAGCAATTCAGTCCTTTACTGAAACTCTATCCAAATTTATTAGAACCACTAGAATTTTCGATTGAAGCAAAATCTAAATTTGAAAATGTGTATCACTGCTCTGTTCCAAAAACTGCTAGTACCTGGCTAAAAAGAATATTTATTGATGCCAGAGCGATCGCTCATTCGGGTTTATTTCCTTTTCAGGCAGAATTCATTAATAAGAGTGCAACTATTCCACTAAAATCTATTGTTACAGGAACATTTGCAATTCATTATAATTCATTTCAAAAACTAGAAAAACCTAAAGAATATAGAGCCTTTTTCGTGATGAGAGACCCCAGAGATATTGTTATTTCTGCGTATTTCTCTAATCGCTATTCTCACAAACTTATGGATCATATTGCTGAAACTCGAAAAATTCTTGAGAGTCAATCGCTAGAAGAAGGAATTCTTTATACAATAGAAACTTTAAGAGATGTTTTTACGATATTACGTTCTTGGGTTAATGGAGCGAGGGATAACCCGAATATATTAATTCTCCGTTATGAAGATATCACCGGTGAGTTTGCATTTCAGTCTTTTCAGAAACTATTTAATCACTGCGACATTAAAATATCAGACGATCTAATATCTGAGATATTAGAAGATTATAGTTTTGAAAATATGAGTCAGGGTCGGACACAGGGAAGTGAAGATCGAAACTCGCACTATCGGAAAGGTCAACATGATGACTGGAAAAATTACTTTAATTCAACGATTCGCAGTAAGTTTGAGGCAGTTGCTGAAGATTTAGTCGGCGATCTAGATTACGAATGGGATGGTCCCGGAATACTCGGTGAGTCTTACAAAGCGATTTCAAGACATATTTCTAAGAAGGTTACTGAGGCTTCTATCCAAGTCGCTCTTGAAGATCGAGTAGAAAATACCCTACGCACTGCTCATGAAGCTTATCAAGCAAATCAACTCGATCGTTCTCTGAGCCAGTATCAAAATCTAATCGTAAGACTGGAATCTGACCTCGCTCATGCATACTTTTATTCAGGCATGATTTATCGCCAGAAAGAACAGTGTGACCTAGCAATTTCTTTCTATGAAAAAGCTATATTGCTCAATTCAGAGATAGTAGACTCATACTTCTTTCTCGGTCAGATATTCGCAAAGCAAGGTCAGCCTGAACAGGCCATTGAATCTTATCAAAAATTCATAGCAAAGAAACCAGAAGTCCCAGATGTCTACTTTCATTTAGGTATTTTATATTCTAAGCAAGATCGACTCGATGAAGCCGAAAATAATTTTAAACAGTTTTTAAGGCTCAGACCCGAGGCAGCAGATGCTCACTTTTATCTAGGAAGAATTTACTTTAAGCAAGGAAAACTTGAAAAAGCCATGAGTTGTTATAGTAAAAGCTTGGAATACGACTCAAACTTAGCAGATGCTTACTTTTATATGGCAGAAATTTATCTAAAAAAGGGTCATATCCAAAAATCAATGCTGTTCCATGAAAAGTATAAAAATCTCAAAAAAATGAATTCTAAATCTGAAATGAAATAGCTCTAATCTGAGAGTGATATTTTTACACATCTAAAATCGGAGACAATCAATGCAAAAACAAATTTTTTTACATATTGGAATGAAAAAAGCGGCTTCGACAAGTATACAATCTTTTTTACAAAAAAATGCCAAAGCCTTGGTCCGTGTTGGGTATTTTTTCCCTTGGCATACAAATCTAGCTAAACAGGCAAGCTTAGCCTTTATTTTTCGAAATAACCCTCTAGTAAGGGTTAATGCAGACTGGGAAGAGTTTCATCAAGTTATTGCCTCTAGCAGTTGCAATCATGTAGCGATATCTTCTGAAAGTTTTGAATCTAGGGATATCTCTTATATAGAAGCGGTACAACATGAGTTATCTCGATACAAGGTTAAAATAATTATTTACTTAAGAAGACAGGACTTGCGTGTTGAGTCACATTATCTACAGTCCGTCAAATCAGGTGCGTTTACAGGTAGTATTCAATCGTATTTAGAAAAGTATCAACATCATCATTTGGATTACTTATCTTTATTAAGTGCTTGGCAGAAATGTTTTGGAAAACAAAATATAATAGTCCGTGCATTAGAAAAAACACAAATTCCCGATATTTGTATAGATTTCCTGAACATATTGGGTTTGAATCAAGATTCAAATTTTAAGAAATTAGATGCTAGCAGAAATGTAAAACTAGCTTACGAACAAATGATAGCAGTCAATTTTATTAATAATTTGATGGCTAAAAAGACAGGTCACACAGGAGAAGGATTTTTTCGAATGGATCTGAATCATGACTTTAATCGTAAGTATCATCTTCCTTTAGTTCGGTTTATTCAAGATAAAGATTGGACTTTGAAGACAAGTTATAAAGTGCTTCCTTATGAAAATGCAAAAGAAATATTGGAACGATATAAAGAGTCTAATCAAGAAGTGGCTCGCCGCTATTTCGATCGAGCGGATGGAGTTCTATTCTATGAAGATTTAGTTCGGGAGTATGATGTTGAAGATCTTGATATCCGAAATCTCAGTCAAGAATATTTGATAGATATATGCTCTTTTTTGATTAATTAATTGCTGATAAAAGGGTTGTATATAGTTTTTTATTATTTATATTAATCAAAAAAAATCAAAATCATTAATATTTAAAATAAAAAAAACGTAATGAAGGCAATTGGATAAAATTCCGGGTCCCGGTTTTTATATTAATATTCTCAATTATTTCAACACAATATTGAAATAATTACCCTCCAGAATATTCTCGTGACTCAACTTTACTCTTTACTCAATTCAATATCAACATAAAAATTGTGAGTCAGCCAAATATCATAGTTGCAACTAGCATTGCACCTTTTGAAATTGAAAAGCAGCAGCTTGCAGTACAAACTTGGCTAGAACTTGGTTTTTCTGTCATCTCGCTCAATATTAGAGATGAGATTAATCAATTACAGTCTTCTTTTGAAGGTGTGAAGTTTCATGAGGTTAAGCGCGATGCGAGGAAGCAGTATGGTAAGCCATTGGTTTATGTCAACGATCTTCTAAAATATCTTCAAGGATGCGAAGCAGAAGTCTGTGGAATTGTGAACTCTGATATTCATCTGCGAGCAGACAAAGATTTCATTTCTTACATCTATCGGCAAACGAAAGGTTCCACTCTATTTGCCTCTAGAATTGATATTGACTCGATCGAATCTGTAGGCGGAGAACTGTATGGCTACGGATTTGATATGTTTTTTTTCGATCGCGATCTACTACACCATTTTCCAGACTGTGACACTTTTTGTCTTGGGATTCCTTGGTGGGACTATTGGTTACCCTGTATTGCTCTGAAGAAAGAGTTAAATCCCAAATACCTTCAGGATACTGTGGCATACCACGTTCAGCACCCAATTAACTATAGCCTTCAGAACTGGAGAGAGGTTGGCATTACGTTTACTGAGTTTTTTAATCCAGAAATTGCTCCTGTACTTCAAAATTTATTAGAAACCGAACAAATTGAAGATTTCGATCGCCAACTCGGACCTAATATTACTTATAACTTTATACTAGAATTCTACCAGAGTGCAGAGCTCTTAAATTATCGAAAATTAACTTTAGAGAGTCAAAACTTGAGTAATATGGAAAATGAGCTGGAAATCAAGAGTGAGCCATCCGTCCATTCTATGCTCTCTGGCTCTTCCGATCTGGAGGTGAATTCGGCAGATCGTAATTCTGGAGAGTTAGGTCGTGCTCCATATGATTCCTGTGTAAGACTCGCATGGGAACACTATTGTGAGTTTAGATACGATCGAATGATTCAAGATTTGAAGAAATCTTTGAACTATACTTCTAATCAGCCAAAGGCTCAGGTGATTGCGAATTGGATCGAACAGTTTACGAACTTGGCAGAACAAGAAAATTATCCTTTTGATGCTTATTTAATTAGTAATACTCCAGAATGGCAAAACTTAATGAATCTTACTTTACTGCAGCGAGTTGAGAAGAAGCTAACTTAGAGTTCGAGATACTTGAGTCGCCGTCGCCTGGTCTGTGGGAACGAGCAGCACCTCGCTAATATTAACGCGGGCGGGCCGAGTGGTGCAGAAAAAGACCACATCCGCCACATCATCGGGGGTTAGCGGCGTTAAACCGTCATATACGGTTTTGGCTCGTTCCTCGTCCCCGTGAAATCGCACCACGCTAAACTCCGTCTCCACCAAACCCGGATCGATTTCGCTCACTCGGATGGGCGTGCCGAGCAAATCGAGCTTCAAGCCCTGGGAAATCGCCCGTACGCCTGCCTTGGACGCGCAGTAAACGTTCCCTCCCGGATAGGCATGCCGTCCCGCGATCGAGCCGATATTGACGATGTGACCTTTCCCCCGACTCACCAAACCGGGAACGATCGCCCGACTCACATACAACAACCCTTTGAGGTTGGCATCGATCATCTCTTCCCAATCTTCAATGCTGCCTTCGTGGAGTTTTTCCATACCGCGACTCAATCCGGCATTATTAATCAAAATCTCGATATCCATCCATTCGGGGGGCAGAGATTGGAATACCAATTCGACTCGATCGCGATCTCGCACGTCGAGTTGCACGGGATGAACAGAGATGCCGAACTCTTCCCGCAATTGTTGTGCTAGGGCTTCGAGGCGATCGATCCGACGGGCCGTTAAAATCAAGTTCGCCCCCGCTTGGGCAAAGACTTGGGCGCAAGATGCCCCAATACCGCTACTGGCCCCGGTAATGAGTACAATTTTATCTTTGAGGGAAATCATCGGTTTTTTGCTTTGCCTGCAACTCGGTTTTTGTCGATCGCCACTGCGACTTCAGTTGAAATTCAATCTTAAAATCTTAAACTTCGCTCGATTCGACTTCTGCTTCTCGATCGTGCGATCGATTGAAAATCTCGAGTTGTTCCAACTCCGGCAATCGATCGACTTGAAAATACTGATGGAATCTATCCGTCACCTGAACCATGAACGAACGGCTATCCGGGGGACGGCGACGGCGAACCAGGTCTAAGTCCACCAATTCTCGAACGTGTTCGTAAACCCCAGAACCGCGCAAATCCACCAATTCCGTCTGTAAAATCGGACCTTTGAGAGCGATCGCCGCTAAGGTTCGCAACGCCCCCAACTTCAACTCGGCCGGCACCAAATCCTGCATGACATCTTGAAATGCCTCTCGCAGTTGCAGAGAGTAGCCCCGTTCCGTTTCGATGACTTCTAGGGCGCTATCTCGATGGGCGTAATCGTTCATCAACTCAATTAGCGCATCTTCCGCCTGAGCGCGATCGCAACCCGCATACTCCGTAATTTGACTAAGGGAAAGTGCCTGACCCTTCAGGTACAGAATCGCTTCAATTTTGGCACTCAGACCGTGAGAGGCAAGGGACGAAGGAGAAGTAACCATCAGCAAGGGTTTTAAATTGTCTTCAACCGATTTTTGCGATCGGTTTTCTAAGAGATTCAGTTTATACCATTTTTGTCAGGAGATGGTGTGGGTCTTGGGAGGCTTCAGGGGCAACGCTTGCTCTCGAGGGCAGGGTGAGAGTGAACGGACAAAGGGTCAGTGGTGACGATCTTCCCCCTCTGGCTGCTCCTCCTTATCCTCCTCGTCCCGCGATCCACCTCCCCCTCACCGCGTCACCGCGTCACCGTGTCTCCGCATCCTCAAACCTCCCTCTATCCCCGTCCCAGTTGCAATTTAATCCAATCGAGCAAACTCGCGCCGCCAAACCAAACCGCAACCAAAATCGAAATCGAAAGAACTAACCCGATCGCGCAAATGGTTAAACCTCCCAGACTAATCGCCCCATCGTCATCGAGCAAGCCAAAGCCCACCACAAAAATTCCGATCGCCGGGATTGTATTGGTGCCGGGAATGGGAATCATCATGGAAATCGACATTAGGGCAATGGCAACGCCAATCACGATGCGACCCACAGCACTAGTGCAAATGTAGGTTAATCGGGGGCGGGAAATTACTTCAATTTTTTCCAGCCAGGGCAATCCTGCTTTGAGAAAACCTTGTAATTTTTCCAGTTGAATCGATCGCGCCATCCAACTCTCGGGCAGCCAGGGACGCTCGGCACCCCGAATCAGCTGAACGGCCAAGAACAACATTACCACCCCAAAGGGAATCGAGTATCCCGGTGCGGGAACCGGTAGCGCCGAGGGGAGCGAAAGCAAAACAAACAAAAAGCCAAAAATCCGCTCTCCTGCCAAGTCCCAAATATCTGCAAGTTTTACTTGGGGCGGTCGGTCTTCTTCAAAAAAGTAGCGGTTTAATTCAACGGATAGCCTTGCCACAGCGATCGGATATCTAGAGGAAAAGGGTTAAAGGTTAAGGGGAAAGGGGGAAAGGGATAAAAAATCTATGAATTCGGTATCGAAACTGATTTTCGTTTTGATATCGATGGGATGTCTATTCGTTACGAGAGATCGAGTTATTCACGATCGCAGTTGCAATGTGGGATGCGCAAACGCTGTCATTCTGGCTGAGGTTTTCCCCAGTTTCCCCATCTCCCCGATCTGATTTCTATTGCAAAGTATCGGGGGAAGCGTTGCCGCCTCCCCCATTCGAGTTCCGATTAAGTTCCCGAAGTCCAGGAGTTTATGTACTCTACCTGTTCGTCGGTGAGAGTATCGAGGTTAATCTCCATCGCTTCGAGTTTCAAACGAGCGATTTCGCTATCGATGTCAGCCGGAATCGAGTGCAAGCCCGGTTCGAGCTTACCTTTATTCTTCACCAGATGTTCGCAAGCCAGGGCTTGGTTGGCAAAGCTCATATCCATCACGGCGCTGGGATGTCCTTCTGCGGCTGCCAGGTTCACCAAACGTCCTTCACCCAAAACGATGACGGACTTACCGTTGTTGAGGCGGTATTCTTCGGTGAAGTTGCGAACCGTGCGGACTTCCGAAGCCATTCCTTCGAGGGATTTGAGGTCGATTTCGATATCGAAGTGACCGGAGTTACAAACGATCGCCCCGTCTTTCATCACTTCAAAGTGTTCTTGACGGATGACGTGTTTGTTGCCGGTTACGGTGATAAACAAATCGCCCAGGGTAGCGGCTTCACCCATCGGCATGACGCGGAACCCATCCATGACGGCTTCAATGGCGCGAACCGGGTCGATTTCGGTGACGACGACATTCGCACCCAAACCGCGTCCGCGCAGGGCAACACCTTTACCGCACCAGCCATAACCGGCGACGACGAGGGTTTTACCCGCCAGAAGGATATTGGTGGCGCGAATCACGCCGTCGAGGGTGGATTGACCGGTACCGTAGCGGTTATCGAAGAAGTGCTTGGTATCGGCATCGTTGACGTTCATCGCCGGGAAGGTGAGTACGCCGTCGTTGAACATTGCCTTGAGGCGCACGATACCCGTGGTGGTTTCCTCGTTGGTTCCGATGATTTCCGGAAGCTGGTCTTGCCGCTCTTTCACGAGGGTTGCGACCACGTCACAGCCATCATCGATAATGATGTTGGGGTGGAAGTCGAGGGCAAGTTCCACGTGGCGCTCGTAGGTTTCGGCATCTTCGCCTTTGATGGCGTAAACGGGAATTCCGTAATCGGCAACCAAGCTCGCCGCCACGTCATCTTGAGTGGAGAGGGGGTTGCTCGCAATTAACAGAGAATCCGCGCCTCCGGCTTTGAGGGCGATCGCCAGGTTTGCAGTTTCCGTGGTCACGTGACAGCAAGCCACCAACTTAATTCCGGCTAAGGGCTTTTCTTTCTCGAAGCGATCGAGAATTAGCTTCAGAACCGGCATTTCCCGACCAGCCCATTCAATCCGTTGCTTGCCCAACGGGGCTAGAGAGATATCTTTGACTTCATAGTTTTGTTTGACGGAAGTCGCAGTCATAAAGTTGATTCCTGAATAGTTTGCATGTTCGATCTAGGTTAACCTCTCTGGCTAACCTGTGCTATTTGCTCGGTTCGATAAGCCCTAATCTCAGGAAAAGACCGATCGCGCGCGAACTCATTACAAGTTACACGATCGGTTCTCCCAACCACTCGTTCTTGCAGAAAGATTTACGAATTGGTCGCTTGAGCGGCGAGCATCTCTTTGAGTTTTTCCAATTCCGTTGCCCAACGGGGATCGGGACCCGTGGATGCCGGTCCGGAAGAGGTGGTCGTTCCGCGAGAACGAGAACCGGAATTGTTGCGACGGCTGGACTTGGTCGGTGCGGGAGTTGATTCGCCTTCGCCTTTTTCGGGCTTGTTTTTGCTGCGAGGCATCGCTTTTTCGATTTTCAGCTCGCTGTCTTTGAAAGCGTTGCCATTATACTTTTCGATCAATTCATCGGCTTGTGCGTCATTCTTGACCGTGACAAAACCAAATCCGCGACATTTTCCCGTCTTGCGATCGGTAATTACTTTGACGGAAACACCTTCTCCCGCATCGGCAAAAAAGTCTTGCAGTTCTTGACGTTCGACTTCTTTGGGTAAGTTGCCGACATATAAACGAATGGACATGGACGTACCTCCAAGGTTGAATTAAAAATTAACGAATGGAAAGCTGTTGGCGTGTAGGCTGCAACGGTTGAGCGCGATCGAATTGCGCCCATCCCATCAAGAACGTTACATCTAGACAAACGGACTCAAAAAAAACATCCAGTGAGAGTGCTCTCGATCCCAAAAACTCAATCGCAGGTCCGCTGACTGAAGTGTCTTGATAACCCAGGGTGCAACGGCGGCAGTCTGGGAGATTTGAATCGCGGAGTCTAGTCATGCTGAAGAATTCGAGGCGCTCGATCGCACTCAGTTAAATCTGGGAAAATCAAAAAACGTGCCGTGGTCAATTTCTATAACGATCTTTGCAAACTAACAATTGAATCGATATTTTGAGACGATATTTTTTTATTTACACTCTTTTCCTGAGAGCGATGATTATCTTATCAGTTAGACTTGCAAAAGTACAAGACCGACTTTTACCCTCAAGGTTACTGTGGAAATTACGTAAGTGCTTCTCTCTAATTCAAAATGACACTTACTTTACGTCAATCGATTTGATATTTCTGAAATGTTTTTACCGATTACCCTATTACGTTATCACAGCCAGGTTGCTAGAGCTAGGTAGATTAGCACAACAAATTAGCTTTGTCGTTCTCTTGACGTAAATAAATGTAACAAACCCAGGGGCGATCGGGCAATAGAAGTCAGAAAAGGGAATGGGGTGTGGGGTGTGGGGTGTGGGGTGTAGGGAAAATTCATCTTCCTTGTCTCCCAATTCTCCCCCCTCTCCCGAATCAAACCCCCCCACCCGAGAGCAAGTACGCTCCCCACAGTGCCGTGATACCCGTTAGCAGGGACGACCAAATCGGATGACCGCTCGGGAGGGTGGAAATTTTTTTGGTGACTGCGAGGGTATCGAGATCGATCCAGCTTGTTGCCCCGCGACGCAGCCAACCGGTAATCGTTACCTGGCGACCGATCCAATAGGCCGGACGAACGGGTTGGGGTAAAAAGTTGCCCACCGCTCCGAACTTAGAACAATAGTGCAATTTCACCAACACTCGATCGACCTCCAGGATTAGGTCTTGTCCGAGCCAATTGGCCACACCGGAACGACCCAACAACTTTCCTTCACACTGAATCGTTTTACTATCGATCGGCAACGCCATTGGATTCGAGAGCCATTCGGGAAAATTTGGCTCCACCGACAGCGCGTAAGGCTTCATATCCGGGAAAAAACCATTGATGCGCGCCAGCGTTCCCAAGCTAAACCCCGCCATGGTTAGGCCACTAATTATCCAAATGCGATCGTCGAACAGCCACGCCAGAATCTGCGAATCGAAGGACTCGCCCAACCATCCCACCAAGGTCAGAACGCATCCAACAGAAAACCCGATCGCCATGCCGAAGAACGGCGCACCTTGAACGATGGGCTTTCCAAGTAGAGACCTATTTTTCTGTTTGGATTTCTGTTGGGATTTCGGCGACGTTTCCGGCAGTTCTAACTCCGGTTCCAGCTTCCAGAACTTGGCACAGCCCGTCAACCAGGCGATGCGTTCTCCTAAAGTCGGGTGAGAGTTGTTGAGAATCAACCACGGGCGATGGGGATTTTCGAGATCCCATGCCAGTAAAGACTCTGGGGAGAGGGTGGGGTAAAGGCTACCGATACTCAGGGCAGCGGTAGGGGAAACGGGAATTAACAGGTCGAAACTTTCGAGGAACTCGCTCGTTTGCCCTCGTTCCCGTACCGTATCGGCAACACCCACGGTCATTTTAAACAGCGCCCGCACCAAACCATTGGGATTCCCCACAATTGCCACCGCAGCTCGATCGCTATAGGAAACCCGCATTCGCGATAGCACCAGCCAGGGCAGCCGCAGCAGTCGAGATAGAGCGTAACCGATGGCACTCCATCCGGCAAAAATCCAGGTTCCCCCCAAAAACACGTAGCCCAAAAATGGGTTTTGCTTTTCGGCTTCTCGACTTTTGCCATAGAACCAATCGCCGACTCGGGCAGTTTGGGAGTAGAGGAGATAGAAAATCTGGGTGAGGGCAACCCCAAAGGAGATCGGCACGAAATCCCAGTGAACGATGCGAGCGAGTTCGGCAACGTAGAGGGCGGCAATTTCATCGTCTTCGAGTCGATCGAGCAATCCCTGAGTGACGACGATGCGCGCTGTTTTCGGCCAATTCCCGTAGGTGAAAATGGCTGGAGTGGTTTCGGGTAAAATGCCCAGGGTGGGGAAGGGGATGTGTTTCTGGCGGCACACCCGACCCAAAGATTGGTAAGTTTCTGGGCTGTAGCGGTTCAGCTTGCTGGTGGTTAGGGGTTTCAAACCGAAGCCGAGGCGTAGAATACTATCGAGCAACCAAGGCGAGGCGATCGCCACGATCGCTAAAACCACCACCAGCATAAAGGTGCGATCGTAGTAGAAAGCCTGGATGGGACGAGTGAAAGGCACGCTCACCAAAATTTCGTTGGTGACGTACATGAACCCATGCAGCAGTAAGTTGGCGAGCCACAGGAGGGCAATGGTACTGACCCCTTGCATCCAATACAGTTGGGAGATGGGCGGGGTTTTCAAACGCTTCCAATTTTTAGCCCGTCCTCGATTGCGCCACTGATGAAGGGATTGGGTCTGTGCGAGGGTGGATGAGTTGGATGGAGAAGTCGTATCAGAATCGTCGGTTTGAGCAGTCTGAGATGGCTCGGTTTTGGGTTCTGAGGGAATTGCCATCTTTTCAGGTACTTTCTCGCGAGACGATCGATTTTCCCGGATTTTACCCTCCGAGGGTAAATTTTCTGTGGGCGGATTGGACGAATCGATCGAGGATTTCTCGTCTAAGGGGATAAATCCCGATGATTTTGCCGCAGATGCCGGTTCTTCATCTAAAGGAATAAATCCTGAGGATTTGGTTGAAGAAGGAGATTTCGGTTCTTCGTCTAAGGGGATAAATCCTGTTGATTTTGCTGCAGATGCCGGTTCTTCGTCTAAAGGAATAAATCCTGAGGATTTGGTTGAAGAAGGAGATTTCGGTTCTTCGTCTAAGGGGATAAATCCTGTTGATTTTGCCGCAGATGCCGGTTCTTCGTCTAAAGGAACGAATCCTGAGGATTTGGTTGAAGAAGGAGATTTCGGTTCTTCATCTAAGGAGATAAATCCTGTTGATTTTGCCGCAGATGCCGGTTCTTCGTCTAAAGGAACGAATCCCGATGGCTTAGTGTCAGGCTTGGCTAGTGATTGATGCGATCGTTTGGCCCAACTTGCCAGAGTCCGCGTCGCCCAGTGTTTTGCCTTGACGTTCTCGCTGACTTTTAATTCTTCACATAGCGATATTGCTCGGGTGGAGTCGCCGATTTTATCGTACGCGATCGCCAATCCAATCTGAGCCTGAAGAAGTTCTGCCCGACGGGGAGACTCACGGATGATACCTTCTAAATGGGCGATCGCAATTTTCGTTCGATCCTGTTTGAGGGCTGCTAATCCAGCCTTCAGGGATGGAGGGTTTGCCTCTGAAAAACCCGAAGTCGAAGCGGGAGAAACCGATGCCATAAGCTGCCACCAAAGCCGATCTTTTCCAAGATAGCAATCTATCTGACCCCCTTACATGAGAGAGGGATGAGAGGGTGTGGGGTGTGGGGTGTGGGGAGAGAAGGGGACAAGGGGACAAGGGGACAAGG
>NZ_JBRJXU010000159.1:0-28098 GCF_057467645.1 Zarconia sp. | reverse complement strand
TAAAGCTCTCCAACTTCAACCTGATGAGTCGGCAATCTGGAATAATCGGGGTAATGCTTTATTTAACCTGGAAAAGTATGAAGAAGCAGTAGCCAGCTACGATAAAGCTCTCCAACTTCAACCTGATGAGTCGGCAATCTGGAATAATCGGGGTAATGCTTTATTTAACCTGGAAAAGTATGAAGAAGCAGTAGCCAGCTATGATAAAGCTCTCCAACTTCAACCTGATGAGTCGGCAATTTGGAACGTCAGAGGTCTGGTTCTAGGGAAGTTGAGACTATATGAAGAGGCTATAGTGAGTTTTAATCAAACCCTCGACTTCAAACCAGATTGTTATGAAGCTTGGTACAATAAAGCCTGTTGCTACAGTTTGCAAAATCAAGCCAAACCAGCCATCAAAAACTTGAGACAGGCAATCGAACTGGCTCCCGAAGAGTGCCGAAAAATGGCTCGAACTAACTCGGCTTTCGATAGGATTCGCCACGATCCGCGATTCCAAGCATTACTTTCTTAACATCGTGCAGTTCAACTCTCTGGCAACTTTTCGTTCAACCAAGCCATTAACTCATCCAAATTAGAAAACTCAAATAACGCTTCTCCCAGCACTTCCAAAGCCTCTAAAGAGAGTTCGCTAATTTGCGATCGGACATTCTCCGGAATCTCTCCCAACTGGCGAGAAAGCTGTCGGAGTAAGAGCGATCGAATGCCCTCTTTTCGTGCCTCTTCCCGTGCCGTATTCACCACATTATTCATATCGCGATAATATTTGAGACTATTTTGATAGCTATCTTGCTCTGTTCGCGAGAAATTAGCAATTTCAGCAATCTCAAAAAGCTGGCTAAAAATTGAATCTTGCAGGGGTTCGGGCGGCTCGTTCAAATCCGGTAGATTTTTCAGTAAAAATAGCCACTTGTCTAAATGCGACTCTAATTGCTCTAAGGATTTCGTAAATTTGGGCAGTTCGATGTAAACAAACCTCAGCTTTTCATAGAAAACCTCACCATTTTGGTTTTTGAGTTCCACTGTATGAATTAAAGTATCTTCATGCTTGTGGTCGTCAAAGATAAAATCTAAAACCCCGACGGTATAGACCGGTGCGAGTTTATAATTCCAATCCCCTTTTAATGCCTGTTCCTGAATAGGAAACGTTGAATAATAAACGCTCCGATCTTTAAAAAAGTTTTGCTTGGCTTTCTGGATTTCGACGATAAATCGTTCTCCACTTTCCCCTTGACAGTAAATATCGAAAATTGCCTTGCGGTCAACTGGAGTACTCCCCAAGTTTTCGTTACTTTTATAGGTCACATCTCGAATGCGATGGTAGGGTGGCAAAAGGGTATTTAAAAAGTCAATTAATAATGCCTTATTCGGTTCGGTGCCAAACACTCGTTTGAAACCAAAATCCGTAAGTAGATTGATGTATTTATCTTGGAGCGGATAAGCCATCAGAATCATTCTAAATAGTCCAAGGAATCAATCTAATTATAGAATCGATCCGCGATGGCAAAACTAACTTTCTTAAAATCGCTTATTCGATCGAGCGCCTGAGGCTAACATCGTAAGCATTCGTGCGGTCAGCGATCGGCTATGAGCTAATTACTCTTGGGGAAAGCCAAAATGTCCGGGGATTTTAGCTGGGAAGATGTTCAACTTGTAAGCGGCATAAGAGTTTTAAGCCGACGCCTGACGGCTGATACCTGAATGCTTACCTAAAATCCAAAATCTAAAATCTAAAATCTAAAATCTAAAATTCTCCAATCCTCAATAATTCATCCAACTCCGCCTGCATCTGTGCCCGCACTTGGTGATAACAAGCATCCACGTAAGCCCGATCGTTTGCCGCTTCCCGTCCGCCGCGATCGAAAACAATGGGTTTGCACACCCGCGTCCGAATCTGAACCGGTAGGGGCCAATTCGGCAGGGGTCCGACACTCAGCCCCCAGGGCAACCCCAAATAAATCGGGAATACTTCCGGATCGAGATCGAACAACCAAGGCATTCCCCACTCGTGGAGTTGTCGCATCAGGGGGTAAATATCTGCCAGGACGAATAACGTATCGTGAGCGCCCGTGGAGACAATTGGAACGATCGGCACATTTTCCCGCAATGCCAGCTTAATGAAGCCCCGACGCCCCGCAAACTCGATCCGATGGCGTTGGCTGTGGGGACGAAACACATCCTGCGCCCCTCCCGGATACACCAACACGCTTGCCCCCCGTTGTAGCGCTGCGATCGCCATTTTCGGATGTGCCAGAACTGCCCCCATTTGCGCCGCCAGTTGCGACAGTTCTGGATAAACCTGCCAAATGTTAGGGTGCATCAACCCGTACACCGGGCGCTCGGTTCCGAACCGGCGAAACCAATCGTAAATTACCATTGTCATATCCGGGGCTGCCAATCCCCCATTGTGGGAACCGACGATTAAAATCCGTTCTTCGGGGTTGATATGATGCCAGCCTTCCGTGCGAACGCGAAAATAGTAGCGATAAAACCATTCCCACATCGGCATCCACGATTCGATAACTTGGGGCGATCGCGCATCCAAAGACCAACCCCGTTCGGGAAATTTGCGATTGTTTGGGTTCATCCGAGATTGCTGACAAAAAGGTCGATGGTCGATCGAACAGGGCGATCGATAATTTTCCGACTCTAAATTAGCCCAGCTCGATCGAGTGGGCTAGTTCGGATACCAAAACATTCCCTTAATCCCTTCCGGGTCGGACATAAAGCCCAATCCCCGATAAAAATCGACCACATGAGGGTCGGCAAACAAGGTAATATTACTGATATCGTGGCTGCGCAACTTCTTGATGAGATACTTCATCAGTGCCTTACCCAACCCCTTGCTCTGAAAGTCCGGGTGAACGACCACATCCCAGACCGTCGCGTTAAACGCATGGTCGGAAGTCGCTCTGGAAAATCCGATCAGCCTTCGCCTCGTACCCCGCACTTCCCACATGGAGACGACGATAAAACTATGGGCGATCGCTTTTTTAACTTTCCGAATCGGACGGCGGGACCAACCCACCGCATCGCAGAGTTCTTCTAGCTCGTAAAGATCGATATTGCGATCGGTACTGAAATAAATTTTCGCTTGAGTATTAGGACGAGGACTCGCCCCTACTGCGGTATACTCCTCGAACGGAATCGTCCTAGAAGCGGAGGCGGAGTCAGGACTACTAAAAATGCTTTTCCAAAAACCCATGCAGGCGTGGTAATGGTTGAGTAAATGTTGGCTTCGCAGAACGATACGTTCTAAGAGACATTATATCTGTGGATGGACGGTTCCCTATGGAAGTAACCTCGCAAAATTCGCAACGGATTCCTACCCATACAAGGTTCCCATCATTCCGCTAAAGTGGAGGAACGTTCTCTTTGGGTCGCATCAAACGTCGCTCATCTAACCAGGCAGTGAGTTAACTACCCCGTTATGGCCACCGGCTTAAAATCATCCACTCTCGAACTTCTCAAGCGCTTCAACGGCGCGTTTCCCCAATTTTACGAACAGTTTGTTAGTAGTGAGATTCAACTGCAAAATCTCAAACTCGCATACCAGCTGTACAAGCGGCGGCAAGCCGTCATCGAAGTTCGACCGGAAGGCAACCGGAATGCCCTTCACTTTGCCTATCGCAATCAATCCTTCCTGCTCAGCGATATTTTCGGGGTGCTGGCCGCCTACGGTTTGACGATTCACAGCCTCAGTCTCTACGGTCAAATTTACCCCCCGATGCTGGTGTTTATCAAGCTGGTGGTCTCGCGCGGGGGAAAAGGACTCACCGATAAAATCTCCGAGAACGTCGCTAGGGCAGTGCGAGAAGCCCTCGCCGGACATTTTGAAGTGGAGGAGATGCTCGCGGTTGAATTTAACCTCGATGCCGGCTTAGAGGATGTGGAGACGGAGTTTTACGTCGATCCGGTTTTCCACCTACCCGCACTGCTGATTGAAGCAGACAACCAACCGGGTTTATTTTACAAGGTGATGTATGCCATCTGGCAAGAAGATTTACTGGTGATTAATGCCAATCTCCTGGTGTGGCGGGGAAGAACGCGCTTAATTCTCTATCTTCTCGGTCCCAACGAAAGCGTCATTCCCGACTATTTGGGAAATGGAATTGCCGAAAGCGTTCGCCAGCGTTTGATGGGGTCTCAGAGTTTTTAAGTAATAAGTAATATAGCGGTTATCGCGCCTCATGAGGTACAGAGTTTCTGGTTTTAGGGAATGGGGAATGGGGAATAGGGAATGGGAAATAGAATTTGGGTGTACCTGAATTTTAAAAACTTATTACGTATCACTTATTACTTAAAAACCGTGGAAGCAAACTTGGAAAATCGATCGTGGCGGGGTAGCTTGCAACTGGTTTTCGCCCGTCAGGACGATCGCACCAAACTGGTCGGCGATCGCGTGCGCGCCCCGCTCAAAGTCCAGCGCCCGTTTTACCCCGAAGGCTCCCAAGTCTGCCACAGTGTCATCTTACATACGGCCGGGGGCGTTGTGGGGGGCGATCGCCTCGAACAAATCGTGCGCCTCGAACCCGACAGCCGCGCCCTCATTACCACCGCAGCCGCGGGTAAAGTCTACCGCAGCAACGGCTTATGCGCCCAGCAAACCGTCACCCTGGAAGTGGGGTCGCGCGCCTGTTTGGAATGGTTGCCCCAGGAAACGATTATTTTTAACGGTGCGGATTACCGTCAGGACTTGCGGGTGGAACTCGCTCCGGAAGCAAGTTGGTTGGGGTGGGAAATTCTGCGGTTGGGACGCACCGCCAGGGGGGAAAAATTTGTGCGGGGAAACTTGCGATCGCACACTGAAGTGTGGCGAGAAGGGGTTCCCTTGTGGATCGACCGGCAGTGGTTGCCCGGATGCGAAGATGTCTTCGAGAGTCCCCACGGACTCGCCGGACAGCCGGTAGTCGGTAGCCTGGTGTGGGTGGGTGGCGTGGCGACCCCAGAAACGATCGCAGCGGCCCGATCGAAATTCACAACGCAATTTACCACCAACGGCACCGAAAATACACCCCCATCCTCCCCCAAAACCTCGCCAGAAATCGGCGTCACCCGACTCACCGAAGGGTTAATTTGTCGGTATCGCGGTCAGTCCACCCGAGATGTGCGACGCTGGTTTACCACCGTGTGGGATTTACTGCGATCGTCCTATTTAAATCGTCCCGCTTGCCCCCCCCGCGTTTGGTTCGGGTAAAATCTTTGGGGGCAATGGACAATTGACAATTGACAATTGACAATGAGTTAATTACGACGCTCTTCTGTGTGCGCGTTCCTTTCTCCCCCTTCCCCCCTCCCCCTTCCCCCCTCTCCCTCTATCAACTCGCGATCGCATATGCAACTCTCACCCCAAGAAAAAGACAAACTCCTCATCTTCACCGCCGCATTACTGGCCGAACGTCGCAAAGCCAAAGGTCTCAAGCTCAACTATCCCGAAGCCACGGCCTATATTTCTGCGGCCATCCTCGAAGGGGCTCGAGAAGGTCGTACCGTTACCGATTTAATGGACTACGGAACGACATTGTTAACTCGTGATGACGTGATGGAAGGTGTGCCAGAAATGATTCTGGAAGTGCAAGTGGAAGCAACCTTTGCCGATGGCACTAAACTAGTAACGGTTCATCACCCAATTCGTTAGATGGATGGTGTTTTAACCGCGGCTCGAATTATTATTCCCATTGCCCTGATAATCCTCGGGTTTATCGGGGGATACGTGTTCGAGCAGCGCGTCCTCACTCGCTTTAAAGAAATTGCCAATCGCACCGGTTGGCAAGGCTACGAAATCATTCTCAATTCTCTGCGAGGGGTTACGTCTCTCTGGTTTATCGTTGCGGGAATTTTTGTCGCTTCCCTCACCGTTCCCATCGATCCAGAAGTCGAAAGCATTCTGCAAAAGAGTTTGCTGGCGCTATTACTCGGGTCGGCAACGATCGTCGTTTCCCGGCTGGCGGTGGGATTCGTTCAGTTATACGGCAGCAAAGGTGAGGATACCTCTCCCCTGACTTCCCTATTTGAAACCCTCACCAAACTGGTGATTTTCAGTATCGGCATCCTGATTATTCTTCAGTCGGTGGGGATTTCGATTACGCCGTTACTCACAGCCTTGGGAATTGGTGGGGTTTCCATTGGTTTAGCCCTGCAAAATACCCTCTCGAATATGTTTTCGGGTTTGAACATTATCATGTCGAAAAAAGTTCGACCTGGCGACTACATTCAGTTAGATATTAATGAAGAGGGATACGTGACGGATGTGGCGTGGCGATATACCACCGTCAAAAGTATTCTGGGGAATTTAATCGTTATTCCCAACTCGAAAATCGTCTCTTCAACCCTGAAAAACTATACCCTTCCCGCGCGAGAGATGCTCTTACCCATTGAGGTGGGAGTTGGGTACGATAGCGATTTAGAACGGGTGGAAGCGGTGACCTTGGAAGTTGCCAAAGAAGTGACGCTGGAAGTGGAAGGTTGCGCGCGGGATTACGAACCGTTTATTCGATATTGCGATTTTGGATATTACAGCGTTAATTTGATTGTTTATTTGAAAATCACAGAGTTTTTCGATCGCCTCCTAGTCACTCACGAATTTATCAAGCGCCTCCACCGACGGTATAAAATGGAGGGCATCGAAATTCCCTTTCCCATTAAAGTGGGCTACACTCCCAATAAACCTTCGCAAGCTCGATCCAATGATTCCAGGCGAAATCTTCACCCCCGACGGTACTATTGAGTTGAATGCCGAGCGGGAAACGCTCCAGCTCCAAGTGGCTAATACCGGCGATCGTCCGATCCAAGTTGGCTCTCACTTTCACTTCTTTGAAACAAACGTTGCCTTAAGATTCGATCGCGAATCGGCCAAAGGAATGCGATTGGATATCCCCGCCGGGACTGCCGTACGATTTGAACCGGGAGACGAACGGGAAGTAAACCTCGTCGCCTTTGCCGGCAGCCGCGAAGTCTACGGGTTTAATGCCAAAATCAATGGTGCTCTGGACGAGAAACCCAAACGGGAAAAACCCAAAGACGAGAAGAAGGGGAATAAAAAGGGGAAGAAGAAGAAAAAGTAGGAGATGTGGGGATGGGGAGATAAGGGGGAGAAGGAGACAAGGGAGACAAGGGGACAAGGAGACAAGGGGACAAGGGGACAAGGGGACAAGGGAGAAGATTGTCGCCATCGACTCATTGTCAATTCACTCTTCCCCTGTGCCCGAAGCTGCCCCCACAGCCCCAACTCTACAACCAGTTTTTATCTTTAGGCGCGAGAAGACCCGCGCTCTACCCGGCACGGTGTCAAGGGGGCGCAGCCCCCGCCGTGCTTCGGGTGAGCGTCGGGATGAGAGCGCCTGTCCTTTAAAACTTTGGTGATTCCTGGTTTTCGATGTATTTTCTTAAAGTATTAACCGTCACACCTCCACAGCTTGCTATAAAATATGACTCGCTCCAAAACACAGGCTTCGTTGGATAGTGTTTTTTAACTTCTTTTTCAAATTCAGAACGCATTCGACGAGTACTTACTGATTTAATATTTGTTACGAATTTAGACACGTCCATCTGAGGATAATACTGAAATAGCAAGTGAACGCGATCGCTTTCCCCATTGAATTCGATCATCTTACAATCCCACTTCTCGCATAAATCACCTACGACCTCTGTTAAACGCTCTAACATTACTGCTGAAAGGGTTTTACGTCGGTACTTCGTCACGAGTACGAGATGTGCTTTCATGTCTGAAACTGCTCTACCGCTCGATACAAAATCTTTTTTCATAATGACTGTTGATCAAATAAAATACAGTCATCATATTAGAGATAGGTCGAAAAGGAAAGGAGTTTTCTATCATGCTTAACCGCGCTCTCAAAGTAAGAATATATCCTACACCTGCTCAAGAACAGCAACTCGCTCAAGACTTTGGGAATGCTCGCTGGTGGCACAACTTCGCTTTGTCACTCGTAGATAAAGGAGAAAAATGGAATAAAGCAAAATTCATTAAAAAGCTACCTCCACTGAAGAAAGACCCTGAGACAGAATGGTTAAAACGAACCTATTCTCAAGTTCTTCAGTATCAAATGCTTCGATTAGATAACGCTTTCAAAAATTTATTTGAAGGTCGTGCGGGATTTCCCAAATTTAAAAGCCGTCACGGTAAACAATCGGTAGGGTATCCCCAGAATGTAACCGTTAAAAACGGTAATCTAAAATTTCCAGGTAAGTTAGGTGTAGTTGATACAAAATTACACCGTCCTATTGAAGGTAAAATCAAGACTGTTACAGTCTCTAAAACACCTTCAGGTAAGTATTTCGCTTCTATTCTAATGGAGATTGAGGGTGAAAATCCTACTCCGAGTGCTGACGGTAAAATTGCAGGTATCGATCTAGGTATCAAAGACTTTGCGATTGTTCATGATGGTGAGAACACTACAAAAATAGAAAACCCTCGCCACATTAAACAGCATGAAAAGAATTTGAAGCGAAAGCAACAAAGTTTGTCTCGTAAAAAGAAAGGGAGTAAAGGTAGAGAAAAAGCGAAAAGACTAGTCGCGAGAGTTCATGAGCGAGTCTCTAATTCTCGTGCAGACTTTTTACATAACGCTTCGAGAAAGCTTGTTGATGAAAACCAAGTCATCGGGGTTGAAAACCTCAATGTAAAAGATATGGTCAAGAACCATAAATTAGCAAAAGCTGTTTCTGATGTAGGTTGGGGAATGTTCGTTAATTTCCTTGCTTACAAGTTAGAGCGTGAGGGTAAGATGTTGGTCGAAATAGACCGATGGTTCCCTAGTTCTAAAACTTGTTCTGATTGCGGTCATAAAGTAGATAGTTTACCGCTTGATGTTAGAGAGTGGGACTGTCCAAACTGCGGAGTACATCATTATAGAGATGAAAACGCAGCGAAGAACATCAGAAATGAAGCAATCAAATTGCTATTGGTCTGTGGGACGCGGACTACTGCTGATGGAGGCTTAGTAAGTCTTTCAAACGAGGTAAAACTTGTGAGAAAGCAAGAGCCAAAGAAGTCAGAAGCCCACGGTCTATCGCCGGGAGCGGCGTAAGCCGCGACCAATGGCGATGACCGTTGGGTAGTTCACCCGAAGAGGGCACCTTGGCGCGCGAGAACGGTTCGGGCTTCTAAGGAAAATCCTGAATTTTCTCGAAACCGCGCGCCTTTGACTTGAGCTTGACCGATATTCGTGCCGAAGAGATTCGTTCTCTTCAGATTCGCGCCATCGAGCTTTGCATCCCGGATATTCACGTGACGCAGTAGAACCTGGTACAAATCGGCACCGCTCAAATTGGTGCGGAGTAACTGGCTGTAGCTGAAGTCTGTCCGAGTGAGGTTGGCATCTTTCAAACTGGTATCGTTGAGAACGGCCCGGCGAACCGAAGCGTTGCTCAAGTTAACGGCTTCCAACTTCGCGCGTCGAATTTGGCTGTGGTTGAGATTAGTCTGGCTCAGATTGGCCCCAGTAAGGTTCGCGTTGGTGAGATTCGCCTCGCACAGATTGGCATTACTGAGGTTGGCTCCCCTCAGATTGGCATTTTGCAGGTTGGCCCCCGCCAAACTCGCTCCCGTCAGATCGGCCCCGGCGAGATTGGCATGGCTCAAATTGGCATCGTGCAGTTCTGTATGGCTCAGGTTGGCCCCAGCGAGGTTCGCGTAGCTCAAATCACCTCGATCGAGGAGGGTGCCGTTAAGTTGGGCATTTTGCAGGTTCGCACGACGCAGTTCTACGGAGGTTAAACAAGCTTCGATGAGGGTCGCATCCTGTAAGTCGGCGCGACGCAAATCGCTTTTTTGCAAACTCGCACCGCTGAGGTTGGCTCGGTTTAAATCGGCGACGGTTAACTCGCACTCATCTAACACGGAACCGGATAAGTTGGCATCACTGAGTTTGGCAAGGCTCAGATCGGCCCGGCTGAGATCGGCTCCACTGAGATTCGCCCCTCGTAAATCGGCAGATCTCAACTCGTCGCCATGAATTTCGGCACCGGTCAAATCGGTGTTGCGCAAATCGGTTCCCGTTAGCTGTGGAAAGAGGCGATAGGCATCAAGATTTAAACGAGGCTCTCGACCGTCTTTTTTAACTTTGACCAAGTTGTACTGAATATTATCGGTGTAGATCGCAAACACCAGTTTGAATATTTCTAGAAATTTAATAAACCACTGACATTCTTCTTCTGGATATTGTTCGTAATAGCGAATTAGGGTGGCAATCCGAATATCTAAATGGGATTGAACGTGTTTGCAAATTAGAATTATTTTTAGGAGGATAAATACGATGGTTGTCGAAGTTCCTTGCGTATTAATTAAAATAAAAATATCTGATGGTGTTTCATTGTTTTCTGTCGTGATAAATTCAATGATGCGTTTGCAAGTTCTCAAGCATAGATCGAAGTTGAGTTTATCTAAGTTTCGCTCGGTATAAAGGTTATCTATTTTTTTAAAAAGATTAGATTTAAGAGTCTGAATATCGCTTTTATTATTAATTCCTAATATTAAATATTTTTGTAAGCTCTGCTTGAATTTTTGATAATAAATATTTTCTATCTCTTGATTAAAAATTTCGGCATAATAATTAAAACTTGATGATAAATGTTTGGGAACAAGGGTTTTAATGACATGAATGACATCAACTTGAATTTGAGTAATGCTCGAGGAAAGATGATTCTCGCGAACGGGGCGATCGCAGCGAGAAACGTACATCGCCAGATCGAATTTAAACTTCAGTCGGAGTTTGTTCGCTAACTTACGGGCAATTTCTCGCTGTTCGAGGGGATTATCTGCATTTAGATACTGAGACGCAAGCAGATAGGAGGTATAGCGCTGACTCCAGCTATCTTTGCGATCGCTTCCAAAGGAGGCAAAGAGTTGTAGTTCCTGATATTCCGAGCTATTAACAAAATTAACCAGCCAATTTCTCAACCGATTAAGACTGAACGATAACGTCTCTTGACTGCTACTCGCTCGTTCGAGAACCTTAATTAAGTCTTGAATTGGCTTATACAGTCGGTTCGACGACCAGTTATTGACTAAGATATAACAACAACGCTTAAACGTACTTCTAAAAACTTCTTCATTATTGTAAAAAATTATATTGTAGATAGCTTGCGATACGGAAGGTCGAGTATAACTATGACAATAGACAAATAATTGTTGAAACTCTTCGATAATACTTTCAGGAGAAGAATTTTTCACCAAATCTAAAAAGAAATGATAAATCTCTTCGCGATCTTGATTAATACTGTGGGTATCTTGTTGGTGTTCTTCCTGGGAGTGGGAAGACAAACTCAAGTCAGATCGATCGGCTAACATACGCTCCATCATAGAAAAGAAAAATCTACTCGCTCGCTAAACAATTTCCGAAATCTGAGAAAGCTTACACCCGAACCTGGTAGACCTCATCGTAACATTGAATTTTGATTGTGGATCGCCTCTGTACCTGGATTTGACAAGGTTGAAGGTTTAAAGTTTTGGTAAAGTTCCCCCTGGGGTTCCATTCCTTCTATTCGATTTGACCGATCGACGATTGAAAACGGTGTCAGTTTATTGAATTTGGGTTGCATCTAGGGAAGATCGTCTAAACTCGAATTCATCGTCTCGGACGCGGGAGTGTTGCGATCGTTCCCCATCTCAATACGGGTTCGATCGCAAGATTATCCCGAGATCTCAGACCCAAAAACTCCGGTGAGGTCGAGCATCGGCATCCCCTAGAAGGAATCGGCGATCTCGCGAGTCGATCGGATGAGTTAAAAAAACGTCAGTTCGGGATAAAAAGTCTCCGGTGGGTGTAGGGGGTAGAGTCGGGGGTGAGAACAAATGCTTGGAGTCGATTAGAGCCACTAGTGCAGCATGGCAGAAATAATTACCTAGTGCAGCACGGCAGAAATAAGTACCCAGTTCTCAACCGCTGAAAGCTATGCATAGTAGGAATTTTTAATTTTGCGTGCATCGCGAGCGGCGTCGGTTTGAGTCCCGTTCAACTTTTCAAGATGCATTTTTAATTCTGCGTAGCAGCACTAGGGTTCGAGGTTCTTCGACTCATGACTCGAATCTACATCAGCACGCTGGACTTTCAACGATATTTAACCCAAACTGACGTTAAAAAAGGGAAGAGTTGCAACTATCTCGAGGTACCTTGAAATCGTTCGAGCGCAGTGTTTTTTTCTATCCTCGATCGATACGTTCGTTCTGGTCCCGCGCACATCTGCGGGTTCGGTGTTTCTCGTCTAGTTGTATCGATCGGTCGCGGGCAAAGTTCGCTCTCTCTCCAGTATCTTTTCCCCCATGCTTCCCCCCAAAAGAGAATGCCGTTTGCGATTGATGCGATGTCTCGTGGATGCCGAACGAGATTTCAAGGATTGGCTCTCCTCCAGCTATCCAACCGAATCTAAAACACAGACCCCTATCGGCTTGCCCACCTTCACGAGTATCCGAATCGAGCGGGCGGTTGCGCGTCGATCCGGGTTGCGCGTCGATCGTCATTTTGGCGAGAACCTGTCAACAAAACCTCGCAAATTCAAATCTGGAATTTACAGTCTGTATCAAAAGTTCGCGTTGTTTATTTTTACTTAACAGTAACGAACAGTTGTGTTAAGACTGACTGCAAAGTGAATGAAGAATCCCTTAATGGATCGATAATAATCTCACAAAGAAATCGACCGACTCTCAACAAACCTTTTCTAACGACAGATTTGTATTAGTGGAATCCGAAAAGTTTGGGGAGTGTGGTTTTGGCGACCCTCAACTTTTAGTTGTTTCTACAACTGATTATCGTATCAAAAAATATAGATTTGCTGGAGAAATATGATGACACAAAAAGGAGTATCGGGCTGGCGCAATATTGCGATCGTTGGCCCGTATTTGAGTGGAAAAACCACCTTACTTGAAAGCTTGCTCTCGGTGACCGGCGCGATTACTCGCAAAGGAAACATTCAAGATGGCAACACCGTCGGCGATAGCGCCCCGGAAGCTCAACAGCGACACATGAGCGTGGAGGTTGCCGCCGCCAGTACTGAATATGACGGGGTACAGTTCACTTTCCTCGACTGTCCCGGCTCGATCGAGTTTGCTCAAGAAACCTATAATGCCCTGATGGGGGTTGGAGCGGCGATCGTGGTTTGCGAACCCGATCCGAACCGCGTCCTCACCCTGGCTCCCCTGTTTAAGTTTTTGGACGATTGGGAAATCCCCCACCTGGTCTTTATCAATAAATTGGATCGCGCCACCGCTGGCTCTAACGAGTCGGCGGGTGCTTTATATACCAACGTCCTCCACGCCCTCAAGGCAGTTTCGAGCCGTCCCTTGGTGCCCCATCAATATCCCATCGGACAAGGAGACGAACTCCTCGGTTTCATTGACTTGGTGAGCGAGCAAGCTTACCACTACCACCCAGGCGCGCCGGCCGACCCGATTCCGATGCCAGAGACCCTGCTCGAGCAAGAAAAAGCCGCTCGTCAGGAAATGCTCGAAGGGTTGGCCGATTTTGACGATCGCCTCCTCGAAGAACTCCTCGAAGAAATCGAACCCTCCCAAGACGAAATTGTCCAAGATCTGAAAATGGAACTGGGGGCAGATTTAATCGTCCCCGTCTTTTTGGGCGTTGCCGAGAACGACTACGGCGTGCGTCACCTCCTCGATGCCCTAGTGCGAGAAGCCCCCGACCCCTCAATTACGGCCGATCGCCGAGGCTTCAAACCGTCGGGCAATACCCCCATCGCTCAAGTCATCAAAACCTACTACACCCCCCAAGGTGGCAAAATGTCCCTGGTGCGGGTCTGGCAGGGAACGATCGCCGACGGCATGACCCTGAATGGGGTGCGCTTGGGGGGTATCTATCGGTTGCAGGGTTCGCAACAAAAAAGCCTCACGGAAGCCCAGGTGGGTGAAATCGTTGCCCTCAGCCGCATGGAGGGCATTTACACGGGAGATACCCTCAGCCCGGAAGCGATCGAATCCGGTGGGGAACTGCCCCGCGCCCACCAACTCAAACCCGTCTACGCCCTCGCCATCGCCCCAGAAAAGCGCAACGATGAAGTGAAAATGAGCGGTGCGCTGACCAAACTCCTGGAAGAAGACCCCTCTTTAGCCTGGGAACAGCACGGGGATACCCATGAAGTCATTCTTTGGGGACAGGGGGAAATTCACCTGCAAGTGGCCCTCGATCGCCTGCGGCGCAAGTATCACCTCCCCATGGCCACCCATCTGCCCCAGGTGGCCTACAAGGAAACGATTCGCAAGCCGGTGGATTCCGTGCGGGGTCGCTACAAACATCAAAGCGGCGGACACGGCCAGTACGGCGACGTGTATCTGAAGATTCAGCCCCTCTCTCGCGGGGAAGGATTCCACTTCAACCAAACCATCGTCGGTGGAGTGGTTCCCCGGCAGTATATCCCCGGCGTGGAAATGGGGGTGCGGGAGTATCTCGATCGCGGTCCTCTGGGTTTCCCGGTGGTGGATGTGGGGGTTACCCTCACCAATGGGTCTTATCACACCGTCGATAGCTCGGAACAGGCGTTCAAACAGGCCGCTCGGTTGGCAATGCAAGAAGGTTTGGCTAAGTGCAAGCCTACCTTACTCGAACCGGTGGTCGCAGTTGACGTTTGCGCCCCCAACGAGTTTACGGCCAAGGTGCTACAACTCGTTAGCGGTCATCGGGGTCAAATCCTCGGCTACGAAGCCCTCACCGGTTGGAAGGATTGGGATAAGGTCTCGACCCATCTACCGCAATCGGAAATGCAGAACCTAATTGTTGAGTTGCGATCGCTCACCATGGGAGTCGGCTACTTTAACTGGCATTACGACCACCTGCAACCGGTTCCCGATAAACTCGCAGAACAGGTTTTGGTCGGTCGCGAGAGTTCGTAAGGAATTGGGGGAGAGAATGGACAATGGACAATTGACAATGGGTATGTTGCTTCTCCATTCTCCTTGTATCCCTGGAAGGGCGAAGCATTTGGATATGTGAGGGTTCGTTTGAGTCAGAATCGATCGCTCAAATGCTTGCGCCCCTACAGCACCCCATCACCGCGTCTCCCCATCCCCGCGTCACCGCGTCAGATTCTAACGGCTGGCGGTCGTGGCAACTCCAGAGGCTGCTTTCCATTTCCCATCTTCCATCGTCCATCGATCGCGTTCTGGATTGGAAGAGGCGGGATAACCCAAGGTTTCCTCGATCGCCACTTGCAATAATTCATCTACGGGAATTCCCGAAGCTTTGGCCATGCAGGCGATGACGCTTTTCGGGGAGAACGAGCAATACAACCCCGCTTCTAAGAACCAGGGTTGACCTTGGGGGTCGATGCGGAAGTCAAACAGGCTGTAGTGGCGGCAGCCGAGGGCTTCGTGGCACTGTTTGGCAACTTCCCAGACGGGTTCGGTGGCTGGGTCGCTCGGATCGACCGTCCAGGCTTTAATATTGTCTTTGGCGCTTAAGCTCAAATTGCCATCGTCCGATCGCTTCAGTTTATCGGCATAGTCGCGAATGGGATGGTCTTGGGAATTGACCAAGTACTCCTCCAGGGGTAGCCCGATGAGTTTGCCGTCTTTGACTATGATGCCGCAACGCACTTCTCTGCCAAGTTCGATATATTCTTCCACTAACACTTCATCGGAATATTCAAAGGCCGTTTTCAGGGCCGCGTCATATTCAGATTTCTCTTTCACCAACGCCACGCCGCAGGAATTATCGGAATTGGCGGGTTTAATCACCACTGGGGGTTTGATGGTGGGAACGTCTCCCGGACGCAGGACTTCCCCGTGGGGAACTTTAATCCCGGCTGCAGCAACGATCGCCTTGGCTTTGGCTTTGTGGGCGGTGAGGGCCATCAAATCCGGTCGATTACCGACATAGGGAATTTCGAGTAAGTCGAAGAGGGCGCGATATTCGGTCATGCCGGGAATGCAGAACATTTGCGGCAGTACCAAATCGATCTGTTTGGCGACGATCGCATCGCTAGCTTGGGCGAGAGACATCGGTTCGGCGGCGGCGATGTCTTCGGGGGTGAGAGACGCGGGAAACCGCCACTGGCGATCGGGGGTGATATAGGCGATGTGAAATTCGTAGCGATCGGGATTTGCCGTGGCGGCGATGCAATCTGCGGCGTACAACCGGGATAAATCGCAGTAAAATTCGCTTTCGGCGGAACCGACTAAATGCAGGATGCGAAGAACGGACATAATAAACCTCGTTGAATGAATGGGGGGAATAGGGAATGGGGAATAGGGAATGGGGAATAGGGAATAACGCTTCGGTGTAACTTAAAGTCTGTAGCCCTCGATCGTTCGTGCCGATTGACTATAACGCTCAAATTTGGAGTCGATCGAACCTCGTAAATTCAAGACCTCAGAAAAAGTTTTACAAGCTGTGAATAGGGCAATTTATCGATGTTTAAATATCGATAAGACGCCACAAAATTATTTCAATTTGCCTGAAACTCGCGCGATGCCGTAGGTAGCCAGACCCGCAGCCATCCCTGGCAGAACTTCATACATCGCACTGGATAAACCGAGTCCTAAATTCCAAATCAATGCGGTTACAATCCCGATCGAAATGGTGGCGATCGCGATGGGTAAATTAATCGGTTGATTCCAAACTCTCAGCAGCAATAACGGCCCCAAACCCGACGCTAATGCAGACCAAGAAAAGGTGACCAATGCAAATACATTGTTATCCCCAGCGAGGGCGATCGCTAAAATTACCGCCGTCACCGTTAGCGTCCCGGCTTTTGCCAATTTATAGGAACCGGCCGCGGCGGGAAAAATGTCTTGGGTTAGGGCGGCCGAACAAGAGAGAATTTGCGAATCGGCGGTGGATATCGTGGCTGAAAATAGCCCCGCTAGCATCAATCCCACCAACACCACTGGGAGAAGTTCTAAAGAAAGGTAAGGTAAGGCAAGTTCCGGGTCGCCAGAACTCATCAAGTCCGGCATTAATACCCGGGCAGCTAAACCAATTCCCATAGCGGAAACGGAATTTACTAAGCCCAATCCCGTTTTCAAATTTCGGGCAAAGCCGATATTTTGGGCGGAGTCGATCGCCATAGCACGAACTAAAATGTGCGGCTGTCCAACTACACCAAAACCGGCGACGATCCAGCCAAAAAAGAAGGGGAAAAATCCCCAGGGTTGTCCGGAGGCTTTTGGATCGATTAAGGTCGGATCGATTTCTCCTAGAGATTGCCAAAAACTGCCCACGCCCCCGCAAGTTGCGATGGCAATAATCAGTAGCAGCACCAAGGAAAACACCATGATGATTCCCTGAATGGTATCCGTCCAAATTGAGGCGCGAATCCCCCCAGAGAAACAATAGAGAACGACGATTACCGCCCCGATAATGATGCCTAGATTGTAGTTCCACCCAAAGACAGCATTGAGAGCTTTACTCCCGGCTACTAGTTGGGCGGCGCCATAGGGACCGAGAAAAGCAATTGTAATTAAAGCCGAAATAATAGCGATAATTCGAGACTCTTTTAAATTGGAAAGAGTTTGACCCAAAAAAGCAGAAACTGTATCGGCGGCGGTCTCTTCCGACATCTGTCTCAATCGCTTGAAAACCCACCACCAAGCCAGATAATCCCCGATCGCCCAACCCACGGTCAGCCACAGGGAAGACAGCCCAATTTTATAGGCAAAACCCACCTGACCGATAAATAACAAACCACTTTGACCCGTCGCCATAGCAGAAAACGCCGTTAGCCAGGGGTTGACATTGCGGCTGGCGAGTAAATAGTCGGTGGTGGTATTTTGCTTGCGGGTTGCTGAATAGATTCCTACTGCCGTAAATAACAGCAGAAATAGGACAAACGTGATGGCAATTCCAACTTGTTCGGTCATTCTCTCGATCCAAACGTTAGATTTAAAGTGAAGATTGCGAAAGAGATTGAGAATTCAAACGACTGGGAATCTCAAATTCCTAGATTCAATCGGATAAATTCAGATCTGAACTTATAGCGATATTCATTGTCGTTAGGAAAATTTTAACAATCGTATCTTTGGAAAAGCGATCGAGATGTTTGTGCTGACACACACGCACGCGCATTCCCACGATTGTCCTAACGGGACTGAATACAGCTATAATATCCCGCTCATTTATTCTCGATTTATTCTTTTTAATCGCCACCAATTTCAACTAACTTGCCAATGTTAAAATCAATTCTCACCCACCCCTTAAGCTTGCGCATATTTTCTAACAAAAGCAACGTAATTTGCCAGTGAGGAACGGTGAAGAATGGCAGCGGATCGTTGACTTGTAAAAGGGCGTCGGTTCCCTTGAAAACTTTACCCATCCACGCTTGTAAATCCGAGAACGATCGAATTTCTGTCAGTCGCCAAATTTCGTGGTACAACCAGTAGGTGGGCTTACTTTCAGCCAGCGGCACGATCGCACTTTCAGTCTCATCTTTGCCATCGACAAGATAAGCATCTGCTAATCCCGGATGGTTGTAAAACATCGTAATCGCCGAATGGGTTCGCGGATTGCATTCGATGGGATAAACGGTACCATCTGCCGTTTGGATGAAGTCAAAGGAAATCTGTCCGGTCAAGTTCAATTCCTTGACAAAATTTTCAACCCATGCATAAATTTCCGGCTTTTCCAGATGCTCGTAATTTACCTGAAAAGGAGAAGAAGCCGAGCAGCAGTGGAGTCGAATTTTTCCCTTGCGAACGGTGCTGTGGGTACAGTATTCTTGCCCCGTAATAAACTCCTGCATCGTCCACGGGTTGTCTTCGCTTATCGGTAGTTTTTTCACGTACTCTTCCATACCTTCAAAAGGCAGTTGAGTCATGTCCAACCGAGACACCGAATCGTAACGAATACTTTTGAGAATGTACCGACTGCCATCGCTTTTGAAATCAAAATCGAGAATTTGCTGCGGGTCGGTAATATTGAAAGATTTCGGTGCAGATAAACCTAAAGAACGCGCTTTGTCGCATAACTCAAATTTATCGTCAAGCATCTGCGTGATGGCTGGGGAGAAGTGAATCACTTCGCAGAACTCGGAAAGAACCGTTCCTGCCACCGCATCGTAGTAACTCGCGACAGGACTCGATACGGGAATAAATGCGTCAATTTTCTCGGCTTGAACGATTTTGAGTAACGCCTGAGAATACCCATTGGCATCCTTTTCCGGTGCGGGTACGGTATAAAACCCTTTGACGGCATTGGAGAATCGGTGACCCGACAGCCAATATTTATGGGTTTCTACTAAAAATACGTTATGTCCCGCTTGGTGGAAAGACCGCGCCAACTGTAGGGCTTTGGTCATTTTCCCGCCAGTGATTAAGATATTTTTGGGGTTGGCGATCGCCTTTCTTTTGCGATCGGGAGATGCGATCGCGCCAATCACCAGAGAAATTGCAACAATTGCGAAGTTAATCGGTAAGGCAACAAATAGCAACGCTAGCGTGCCGATATTTTTTATGACTGCCATCATCTATATATTTATGACAACGAATTGTGTGGGGTGTGGGGGATGGGGTGTGGGGTGTAGGGTGTGAGATTTGGGTACAGTATTATTCCTCAAATTTCTACCCATTCCCCGAACTTCATTCACTCGAACTGGCGTGAAAAAGAAGGCAACGAACGAAAATCCATTGCCTTCGATGGAATTTTTGCGGGGTTGACGACTCGAATTCGGGAATTTGGTCGCACACTGCTATAAATCCGGGGGGGCGCTAGCGGAGCCATGCGTGAGGGCTATAGCATTTGGATATCTAGGGTTTCGTTTCACCCATAATCGATCGCTCAAATGCTTTGCGGGGTTGACGACTCGAATTCAGTCATTTGGGCGGATACGATACGATCGTGCTGCTGGCTTCGCTCGTCAATCCGGGGGGGCGAAGCATTTGGATATCTAGGGTTTCGTTTCACCCATAATTTATCGCTCAAATGCTTTGCCCCTACATCTGCTCGCCAACCCGCTTGGCGGTAAAATCCTACTTTCGTCGAATCACCGTCAAACCATCCCGCAACGGCAGCAAAACCTGTTCTACGCGGGGGTCGTCGGCGACGAAGCGGTTAAATTGGGCGATCGCCTCTCCATTCGCCGTCCGCTGTTGGGGGGGCAAATAGGGTTGACCTTGAAGCAGGGTATTGTCGACGCAGATAAAGCCGCCGGGAGCGAGTAAATTGCCGTCGAACAGCAGTTTGAAGTAATCGATGTACTCCGTCTTATCGGCATCGATGAACACCAAATCGAAGCAATCTCCAGCATCGGCTAAGGCTTGCATCGTCTCCAATGCCGGAGCGACTTCCACCTTAATTTTGCCGCCATCGGGGGATGCATCGAAACAGTCGCGGGCAAAATCGGCCACGTATCGATCGACTTCACAAGCCACCATCGACCCATCTTCGGGCAATGCTTCTGCCATCGCCAGGGCCGAATATCCGGTAAACATGCCCACTTCCAGGATGCGCTTGGCTCCGGTCATGTAGACGAACAATTTCAGGGTTTGCCCTTCGATATGTCCCGAGAGCATTTCTTGTTCCAACTGGCGCACCGTCTCTTTATCGGAGAAACGCTTGCTCCAATCTTCGGCTGCGGTTTTCTCGGCTAAAGCGGCTAACGCTGGCGATTCGGAGGTGGCACAGTCTTCGAGGTAGGGGTCGATTCCCCCAGCCAAAGCCTGTACTTGCTCCAGAGAAGCCATGACCGAGGCGGAAACGCCGGCCTTGCGGGCCATTTCTACGGTTTCATCGAGCTTTTCGACCAGAATGCCCAAGGGAGTAACGGGTCTGGGGGTTTGGGGTGCACTTAAAACTTGACTCATCTTCGCCTCTCCCTATTCCAAACCGAGGTCGCGCAAGTACATTTGCTTGCCGTTACCGCCATCGGGGAACGCAGAACAAATTTCCTTGTGGTTATCCACCGCTTCTTGCAACGTTCCCGAAGAAACCTCTTGGGCAAAGTCGCAGGAACCAATTCCCGTGGGTAGCGGCGCCCACAGACCGCCTTCTCCGCGCTTGCGGCGCATATTTTTCTGCCCTTCGAGCATGATTTCCATGTCTTCGAGGATGGGGTGATACACCGACAGACCCAAAGAACGGCACAGATTGATAATGCGATCGCGCTCTTCGGCTTCGAGCCAGTTCATCTGCGCGGCTAAGGTCGCCCCGAAGGACATGCCGATGGCAACGGCGTGACCGTGCATTAACTTGGCAGCCGGCTCGAATCGAGGACTCCAGGTGTGACCGTAGGCGTGGGGACGATCTTGGTAGGTCTCGAACATATTCGTCCCTTCATGCTTCATGTAGGAGAACAATGCCCGATAAATCACTTCGTCGGCAATCTCTTCGAGTTTCTCGTCGGCATCGATGGTGGCAAAGTGAGTTTCCACCAACCGAGGACCGTATTCTTCCATCAACTCGAACAATACCGGATCGTCGGTGACGGCCATCTTAATAATTTCGGCCATACCGTTGCGCACGTGTCCGACATCCAAGGTGCGGAAGAAGTTGCGATCGACTAACGTCAACAGCGGGGGATGATATGCGCCGATACTATTTTTAAACTGACTGCCGTTGGTGCAGGTACGGGGAGAAGGACCGGCATCGATGGCGGCAACCACCGTGGTTCCGATCATCACGTAGGGAGTGCGTCGGTGTTGCAGGGCACAGGCGAGTCCGGCAACATCGCTGAGAACGCCACCACCAACGACTAAAACGGGTTCGTTGCGGGAGACGTCGCAGCCATCTTTACCCAAGAAAGCCAAGATGCGGTGAACGGTTTCGGGGGTTTTGTCCGATTCCCAAGCGCGACAGACGAGCACTTCCAGGGGAATTTCCCGGACTTGGAAGTAGTTGCGCAGAGCCTCGCCGTACAGTTCGTCAACGGTTTTATCGACCACGGCCACGCAGCGACCGCGACTGTTGTAGATCTCGGCCAGGGTGGGGTTTGCCGGATTGAAAATGCCATTGACCAACTGAACTTTGGCTTTGAGGGTGTAGGTGGCCGACACTTCAAACGAGCGACCGTCTCCGCTGGCGACGATTTCTCCGGTGCCGGTGTATCCCTCGCTGGTGCGGTATTTCTGGGGATGTTGGAATCGAATGACCTGTTCCGATTCTGAGGGAGTCAGGGTTTGCAGGTTCTCACTCAAGGAAGAGGGAAGGGGTTTCGCTTGAACCATAGTAGATCTCGAGCGTATTTGCTAAAGGTGTGCAGATTGCAATCGAAAGATTGGGTTTTCCTTGGGAAACGTCAGTTCGGCTGATGGAGGTTCAAGCCTTCATCCTTGGCTCGAACAACTGAAATTCCTTCAATACGGTCGAAAGTCGGCAACGGAGAGATGCAGAGTTCTAGACCGATCTCGAACTCACGCTTGGGAAGGAGTGACAGACTTAACTGGAGCCTTGCCACAGAGTTACTGTATCAAAACCTTAAAAAAATGTAAAGAATTTTAAATTTGTATGCCCGCATACTGAAGTTGCTAGAGGCCTTGATATGACTGGAAAGTCCGTGAATCCTGAGTTTTAGGCATTCAGCCTCTCTGTGGCGATATGTAACAAAAAATGAAAAAACTCCGATCGAAGATTACAAAATCGTTACAAGTTCAAGATATGAACACGTCGGGCAAAACAGCCGGAGATATTGTTCTCTCCATTTGCCCAACCCCCTGGATGGAGATAGGCAGATGCCAGAGGTAGCCAAAATGCAAACCCACCATACCCGCCGCAAATCGACTCTCCCCCATCACCCCCGCGAAAAATTTCCGGTTCGGCGACGATTTCTTGCAAATAGGGATTTTGGGCAATCTGCAAGCCAAATGCATTGAGTTGGCGGTGGAGGTTCCAGGTTAAATTTGAGTCGATGGGAGTTGCATCCAACGGACAATCGTTTCCCCATCGAAATAACGATCGAACCCCACTGCCGCACAAATATTCCCATTCGTCAGACGTAGGCAATCGAAACCCATCTCGATCGAGTTTTTCGACGAGTTGCAAGTGAGTTGTGGGGATAATTTGAAAGGCTTCAATTTCACCGTCAGGGTGTCGATGTATTCGATATCCGATTTCAGTTGGATTCCGGATTTCAAAACCATTTCGATACTGTGGATATTCTGAAATTAAAGTTTGAATTGCCGACGAACTTGCCTCGATGGGCTTTAAACCTACTTCAAACAAGCACACTTCCACCAGCATCGGCTCGAATTTACAAGTTCTAAGGGATGTGGTGAAAGATGAAATATATCGATAGAAATCTGCTGGATTGACGCGAGTATTTTCGTCTCCTTCAATCCAATCTTCGCGCCAGGATTCATATTGTTCCACACTCGTCTCAAAAGGATGGTATTCGTCATACCCGAGAGTCACTTCCGCCCCAGGAATGAGGGCAAAATACGAGGAGCGATATTGGAATAATGCGATTTGATATTTTCGATCGTGAAACCCATACCATTGCAACCCAGAAAATTCAAAAGAATTGGGGATTCGATCGAGCAACCCTCGGGCTAAATCTAAACGTTCTCTTTCTTTTAAACAATTCCAACGAGAAAGTTCTAGATCGCGATTTTTCATCAAAAACTAGACGATAGACTTTGCCGCAAAGTATAGAATAGAACCAGTCTCAGAGTAGGTAGACAGTGCATTGCAAAGGTAAAAATAAAATTTTGACCAAAAACTGCCAACCCTATTAATTGTTAATTGTTAATTGTTAATTGTTAATTGTTAATTGTTAATTGTTAATTGTTAATTGTTAATTGTTAATTGTTAATTGTTAATTGTTAATTATCGATCGATACAACCCCTCCATCGTATATTCCGTCGCTTCTACATCCACCCGTCCCAACAGTTCCCGACAGGTATTCGACGTTTGCGGACCGATCGAAGCCACCCGCACCCCTTCGAGGGAAATATGCCCCGCCTGTTCGATGAGTTGGTGAAAATGCTTGACGGTTTTGGAACTGGCGAAGGTGATAATATCGATTTTGCCCTGTTGCAAAGCTGCTAGAGGTTCAGGAGCGATCGCATCGGGACAGCGCGATTCGTAGGCGGCTACTTCCACTACTTGCGCCTGACGATCGCTCAGTTGCCGCACCAGCACTTCCCGTCCCCCCGATTCGACTCTGGGAAAGAGGATGGTTTGGCCAGCGACGGATTCGGGAAAGCTTTCCACCAGGGAATCGGCAACGAAGTTGGGGGGAATGAAATCGGGTTTTAGCCCGTGTTCTTGCAGGCTGCGAGCGGTTTTTTTGCCGACGACGGCAATTTTGAGGTGAGCCAGGTGGCGCGCGTCTTTGCCCGCAAAAAAGAGGCGATCGAAGAAGGCTTCTACCCCATTGGCGGAGGTGAGAATCAACCAATCAAATCGATCGAGTTCGTCGATACTCCGATCTAAATCCGCCCAACTCGATGGGGGGACAATTTCCAGAGTCGGCATCGAAATCGCTGTTGCCCCGGCAGAGGTAAGGCGATCGCTAAATTCACTCGACTGCCCCATGGAACGGGTGATGAGAATGGTTTTTCCCGTTAAAGGCTGGTTGCCGGTTTCGATATGATTCTCAATTTGGTTCTCAATATTTTGTGCCAAGTTTCGATCGCCCCCCCGTGCCGATGCCGTCGATGGCGATTTTACCCGATCTCGGGATTGCAAGCACTCTCGCAGCCGCACCACTTCCCCAATGACGATCACGCAGGGGGAGAGAGACTCGCCTCGGGTGCGCTCGAGAATATCCCCCAGGGTTCCCGTCCACACCTGCTGCTGGGGTCGTCCCGCCCAGCGAACGATGGCGATCGGAGTGCGTTCGGATCTGCCGTATCGTTGCAACTGGTGCAGAATTTCCCCCAGATGCTTGCTGCCCATCAACACCACCAGGGTATCGATGCGTGCGAGGGCTTCCCAATCCAACGCCGTCGGATCGTGGCCGCTGAGGGTGACGAAACAGCGACTCAGAACCGGATCGGTGAGGGGAATTCCCGCCAGCAGGGGTCCGGCTAACACCGAGGAAATCCCCGGCACCACTTCAAAAGCACAGTCGGCGGCAATCAGTGCCTGAATTTCCGAAGTGCAGCGACCGAAAATAAAGGGATCGCCGCTTTTGAGGCGTACTACCTGCTTTCCTTGTTGCCCGTATTTCACCAACAGGCGATCGATTTGGGTTTGCGGCGTACTCGGCTGCCCCCCCCGTTTACCGACGTTCACCTGCAAGCAATCGGGTCGCACCCATTCGAGCAAAGCGGCATCCGCAAGGGCATCGTACACCAAAACTTCCGCGATTCCGAGCAGTTCCTTTCCTCGCCCCGTTAGGTAATCTAAACTGCCAGGTCCGGCTCCCACGAGGTACACTTTGCCTGTTGGGTTACTCACGATCGTCTTGGTGGTAGAACAAATGGTAGCCGTGGGGCGATCGAGGCGCGACGTTTCACCTTACCGTTTAATCGCTTGCCATGCAATCCATACCTGCCAGAAGAAAATTGCGCTGACCACCAGCGTGACCGTATCTTGAAAAATCCAGTAGGGACGACTCGTGAAAATATCAAGCATGATAGATTTCCCGATCTAAGCGTATTGGGGCGAACTTTTACGGATTGGGGCGAACTCGAAGAGGCTTTGCTCCAATCGTATAGGTTGTTATTATAGCGCCGATCGACTCCCGATGTATGGGGTATTTTATTACGTTACATTCTTCAACACCGGTTAATCAAATGTCCAAGTAAATTTCCAGGGGATACGCTTTCTCAAAGTTGAATCGGTAATCGGGTACAAGTACTTATAAATCTCTGGCTTATTGCGTGTCGATAATAATGCAAACTCTCCATACCGATTCAGTCGGTTCGGATCTGCTCCTAATTCTACCAATTTCTTCACGAGGGCTAAGTTATCTTCCATCGTCGCGTCCATTAATAAAGTATCTTCATCTTCCTCTGGATGATTAATATCTAATCCTGCTTCCACAAGAATTTCAAGAACCTCAACCGGAAATTCATCGATTCGATCGGTGACTAACTCGGCGAGCTGACCGATTAACCTTGGACTTTCAACTTTCGCCCCAGCTTCAATCAGCACTTTGACAAGTTCTGGTAAATTCAACTGAACCGCAACTTGTAATGGAGTTTTAAAAGCATTATTTTTAATGTCTAGATTTGCCCCATTTTCGATCTCCTCTATTAATCGCTCGATCGAATTGGCTTCGATAAGCTCGAATAAAATATATTCTTCCTGAAAATTATTCATCGATATTATTATTTGTGACTCAACACCGACAAGATCGAGATGAAGCTCCAATTGCAATTCACCTCGAATGAGCGTCGAGTGATTTAATATTTTGAGGATTCATTTATGCGGCATTCAAAAATATCGACGTAAGCATTCAGGTATCAGTCGTCAGCCGTCAGCTTAAAACTCTTATGCAGCTTACAAGTTGAACATCTTCCCAGCTAAAATCCCTGGAAATTTGGGCTTTCCCCAAGAGTAATTCGCTCATAGCCGATCGCTGAGCGCACGAATGCTTACAGATCGACTATCAACTGTCTTAGCGATCTACTCCTACTCTATTCACCCTTGACAACGCGATCGGAACTTTTTGAAACGAAAGTTCGGTCGATCGGGTATAGCGCAAGCAAGTACGTAAATTAACATGAATAAACATTGCCAAATGTCTGGCAAGTGCGCATAATAATGGTGCATTCTGCGGGGATGTCTCCAACGACAGACGCAAATGCGATCGCCCGATCGCTCCGACCCCGGTTCTATCGCTCGCGTTAGCTGTTTTAAAGAGTTTGGGTTTGGGTCATGATAGAAATCTTCGCCACCACCACCCAGGTTGTTCTCGATGCAACCGTCGTCAGTGCCACGGGTTTTTTCGGATATTGTTTCGTGACCGATATTTGGCACCAATCGAAAAATCCGCCAGTATTGCCATCGTCTGAATCCAAACCCCTCGACGGTGCCTCGATCGCCTCTAAACCCGAGCGAACCGCTTCAGAACCCGCTCGGTTGGCAGCCCGCAACGGTGCGAGCGTCGAACACTCCTCCGAAGAATCCCAACCGCAACCGCATCCAACTGCGCCCACTCCCGCAACCCATATCTTCGCCGCCCCAGCGACACCGGCATTTCTCCCCCCTGGGCCATCGATGCCGGAACTCGAACCGACTAGACGGGTAGCTTCCACGGCGCTGATTCCCTACCAACCCCACACCCTGAAAATCGAGAATAACGGGGGGTCTAAGGGGCGAGCGCTGGTGGTTTCTCCCCAGAAAAGTTTGATGGCTCTTGACGCCAAAACTCGCGCCCTGCAAACCGCCTCTGACGCTTGCGCCCCCATTGCCGAGGTGACCCCCACTCCTCCTCAACGAACGAACCTGGCTGGATTTTGGTGTCTGCTTGCCCTTCAAGAACGGTTGGGGGCGATCGGGTTTCTCGAAGCCCATCCCTACCTCAAAGCCGTTGGATTTTCCCAGCAACTTCTGTGGAAATTAGGGGAACGTCTGGGAATCCCCGCAGACGATCCGGTACGACTTCCCTTGCCGGAAAAACCGGAGACAATCGATGAAGCGCCTTACCCCTTTGTTGCACCAAACCTTTGGCAGCAAGGGATTTATTACCACGGAACCTGGAGCGTGCATCGTTTCCAAGAGCAGCCGGGGGTTCGGGTTTTATTCGACGGTTCCGGCCACCTTGCCGTGGCGCTGTGGTACGAGGGAAATCGAGATATCGAAGCGATTCGGGAAGCCATTGGGGGGCGGCAGATCCTCCGAGGCGCGCCACTCTCCTCAACCTTAGATTTGGCATTCCTGTTGCAGATGTGGACGATCGCCATGCGTCGCTGGTGTCGCCGGTTTGCCCGGTTGGGACTGCGAGATTTAGTGGCGCAGCCGGGGTGGGTTTATCTGACTCCCACGCAAATTGTGGTGGAGTTCGACTCGGAATCTCTCGATCGCCGGGTTCGCCAAGCGGGATTGAATCTGGATGTGAAAGCGCTTCCGGGGTGGGATCGGGACTTAGTATTCGATTAGATCGATTTTGAATTTCACAGATATAGGGGAAAGTAACACGCCAACAACAGGGGTCAATAGCCGTTGACCCCGACTGCGGTTTTTGTAAAAGAATACCTCCTCCAACTCGGTGCGAGCGACTCCAAGGATCGGGGGTTACTGGAAACTCTC
>NZ_JBRJXU010000158.1:0-18731 GCF_057467645.1 Zarconia sp. | reverse complement strand
GCTGCAGAAGACCCCGAGTTCGAAACCTTCTACACCAAGAATATCTTGCTCAACGAAGGGATTCGCGCTTGGATGTCTCCGGCAGACCAGCCTCACAAAGGCTTTGAGTTCCCCGAAGAAGTTCTGCCTCGCGGTAACGCTCTCTAAGATTAGCTGGCGTAAGCCACAACTCAATTTTGCATTGAGTTAAATCGCTAAACGAAAAACCCTGCCTCCAGACTCTGTCGAATGGTAGGGTTTTTTGCGTTGGAGTTTGAGTCCTGTGGGAAAATGTATGGCTATTGCCACATCAATTAGCTTCCCCTGCCAGAAGCATTGTCCGGTATTGTCCTAACTAGACTGGCTACAGCTATAAGTCTTGACGACGATCGAAATGTCCAACTCCTGTTTGATTCAAGTTCCACCTCCGCTCCAACCTGGAGACCTCCTGCAAGTTATCGCACCCAGTGGGTGTTTGCGAGAAGCGACCCCGAGCGGTCGCAATGAAGTTGAGGCTTTTCAACGAGGGGTTGAGATTTGGAGGGCCCGGGGATATCGGGTAGAAGTTGCTCCCGGTTGCGATCGCACCTGGGGATATCTCGCCGGAACTGATGCCGAACGACGGGAGCAACTCGCGCGAGCTTGGTGCGATCCGCAAGTACGAGGTATTCTCTGCGCCCGAGGGGGTTACGGAGTCAGTCGGTTGCTCGAAGAGTGGTCTTGGCCGGATATCGAGATTCCGAAATGGACGATCGGATTTTCGGATATTACCGCCCTGCTGTGGAGTTTACACCCTCGAGGAATTGCCAGCGTTCACGGTCCCGTCCTGACGAGCCTACCGACGGAACCGGAATGGTCGGTGGAACGCCTGTTCGATTTAGTGGAAGGTCGTTCTCTTAAAGCCCTACAGGGCAAAGGGTGGGGTGGAGGTTCCGTCCGGGGAAGGTTACTGCCGGGAAATTTAGCTGTGGCGACCGGTATGCTGGGGACGGGGGTGCAGCCCTCTTTCGATGGGGTGATTTTGGCTTTTGAGGATGTGGGGGAAGCCCCCTACCGCCTCGATCGAATGTTGACCCAGTGGCGGATGGTGGGGGCGTTTGAGGGAGTTCGGGGTATCGCTTTGGGTCGGTTTAGCAGTTGCGAGGTGAGCCGAGGAATCCCCAGTTTAACCGTTTCGGAAATGTTGCGCGATCGCCTCGGGGATTTGGGGATACCAGTAGTTTCCGACTTACCGTTCGGTCACGAGGGGGTGAACGCAGCGTTACCCGTTGGCGTGGCGGTGAAATTAGACGGCGATCGCGGTATCTTGTCTGTTTAGACTGCTGATGAGACTGCTGACTCAACCCCTTAGATTGAGTCTCGTTGATGTAGATTCGCCCCTACCGAAGACCCAAAAATTCGAGTACGCCTTGCTTGGTAAACCATTCGATCGCCAAGACAACCGTAAAACCCAGCATGGCCAATCGACCGTTCCAGACTTCAGCTTGGGGAGTAAAGCCAAAGCCCCCCGATTCTGTACTCTCGTTTCGTGCGGATTTCGACTTTTTCGTGCTACCTTTTTTATTTCCCGCATCCGGACCGAAGCCTTTAGGAGATGAGTCTTTGGGTTTTGCCATTGTAATGTTTCTGGGTTGTTTGTTTTGAGATGATTAGATTGTCGCTCGATCGGGCGGGAAAGATCTGCTCGTCAAAGCGATACCCTTTATTTTACCGGAACCGCCCATCGAACTTCGACTTTTTTTGGCACTTTTAGCCGATCGAATTGGTGTTGTCGATCGAGCAACTTAAGAAGTTTTGACGCACGGGGAGTTCGATGGAAATTTCCGTTCCTTTTCCCAGTTTGCTGGTGCAGTGAATCGTTCCACTATGTCCTTTGACCACAATTTGATAGCATGTAGATAATCCCAATCCCGTTCCTCGACCTGGATCTTTCGTGGTAAAAAATGGATCGAAAATTTTATCTCGAATATCTGCAGCAATGCCGATTCCATTATCGCGAATGGAAATAACGACGAAATCGCTTGATTTTGCGGCCGTCTCAATCTCAATTTCTCCAACTCGCTGAGCTTCTTTTATCCCATCAATGGCATTGGAGAGGATATTAAAAAAAACTTGATTGAGCTGACCCGGACAACAATCAATTCGTGGAAGAGAACGATAGTTTTTCTGGATATTCAGATGAGCTTCACCTCGGAGATCTAGCATTTGCAAACTAGTTTCCAGACATTGATGGATATCGATCGACTTACAGCTTGCTCGGTCTCTATTGGAAAAAATTTGCAGCGTTTCGACAATTTTTCGAATTCGGCTAGATCCTTCCTCTACGGATTTCATGAGTTTGGGAAAATCTTGTTGAATGTAGGAGAATTCAATATCTTCTTCGACGGCATCTAGTGTTTTCGACTCGAGGGACGCAATCGTCTCAATTAGAGAACGTGTATAATCCTTGAGATAGTATAAGTTTGCATAAATAAAGTTATTGGCATTATTAATTTCATGGGCGACTCCCGCTGCGAGTTGACCGAGTCCGGAGAGTTTTTCACTTTGAATGAGTTGCAGTTGGGTTTCTTTGAGTTCCTCAATGGCGACTTGTAATTGACGTGCTTGTCTTCGAGAGCGATCGTAAAGGCGAGATTGTTGTAAAGCAATGGCAATTTGCTCGGCGAGTTGGCTTAATAAATTTTGCTCTTCAAGGGTCCATTGACGAGTTTGATGACATTCATGAGCAATGAGCAATCCCCACAAATCTCGTTCGAAATTATCCTCGACGTCGTCAGATTTAGATGGAGATTTCGAGCAAATGACAATGGGAACGATGAGATTGGCTTTGACCTGTAAAGATGCCAGAAACTGCTGGTGACAGCTATCTAAGTTCGCATGATGAATATCGTCGATCGCCCGAATTTTTCCTTGGAGATATAATCTTGTCTGTTCTTCTCCAAAGCAGTTATCGGAAATTTTATCCATTAAGAGCGACGGCCAGGGGGAGAGTAAATCTTCGACCACAATTTCTCCAGTCAAATCCTTTTTAAATTGATAAATCACCACTCGATCGGTAGCCAGAAGCTTACGAACTTCAGAAACCGTCGTTTGGAGAATCTCCTTCACGTTCAACGAGCGGCGAATTTGATGGGTAATTGCCCGTAATACCTTTTCCCGACGAGCGCGTTCTTGAGCGTGACGGTAGAGTTGAGCTTGCTGAATCGCGATGGCAACTTTCTCCACAATCCGATCCAAAAAATCGATTTCTTCTGGATTCCAATTGCGGGGTCTTTTGCATTCGTGAACGACCATTAACCCCCAGAGAAAGGGAATCACTTCTTGCCATTCCCCCAAGTGATTGGAATAGCTCTGACTGGTAATGATCGGGGAAATCGCCTCCGATCGAACTGCCAATCTCTCTAAAAACTGTCGATCGCTCAGATCCAGGCGTGCTGAATGGCGAGCGATTTCCACCATTGACGGCCAGGGATCGCCCACATCCTCAACGAGCGTCTCCTGACCTAAGATTTCAGAAAATTGGTAAATCGCTACTCGATCGGTTTTGAGAAACCGACGGACTTCTCGGACGGCCGTTTGCAAAATTGTATTCAGATCGAGGGTGCTGTAGATTTGGTTGCTCACCAAACACAACAGCTGTTCTTGCTGGGTTTGAGCCAGAGAACGATTGTAGAGTTGAGCTTGTTGCAAAGCAATGGCAATGCGATCGGCAAGCTGACCGAGCAACCGCACTTCCCACTCTTGCCACTGACGCGGATGTCCGCAGGCGTGAGTGACGATGGTTCCCCACAACTGACTCTCCCGATTCGTGCCCCGATCGATGAGAATGGGAACGATAATCAGGGCGCGCACCTGTAACTGTTGCCAAAAGTCGATGTAATCGGCACCGAGAGCGACCTGCTCGAGATCGCTGATGGCTTGAAACTCTCCCTCTCGATACAAATTCACGTATTTGGCCGCAAAGGGATCCTCCGAACCGAAATTGCCAAGTACCGGTATCTGTTGCGTGAGGGTATCTTCGGCAATGGCTTTGGCATGCCAGTTGTCTTGAAACTTGTAAACGAGAGCCCGATCGGTCTCGAGCAAGCGGCGAGCACCTTGGACGGCAGTTTGGAGAATTTGCTCGGGATCGAGGGTTTTGCGCACTTGATGGGTAATAAATTGCAGCAGTGCATCTCGTTGGGCGATTTTGCAGGTTTCGCGGCGTGCGAGCTCGCGATCGATGGCAATACCCAGAGTTACGGCAACTGCTTCTAACAGTTGGGTCTCCATCGCCGTCCACTCCTGTCGGCGGGATTTGACCCACAGCAAACCGTTGAATCGACCTTCACATCCCATCGCAATTGCTAAATGTCCAGGAGCTGCATTCATCCCAGAGCATTCGAGTAACTCGCTTGCCGGCAATGCGGTCGGTCGATCGAAGGAGGTTTCCTGGGCGCAGTTTTCTCGAACTTTGACCAGATCGCCCAGAAGTCGCACTTCATCAGATGGCGCAAATTCGCCCCGGACAGTCAGCATCTGGGGATCGTGGGTTTCGCGCACCAAGATCGTCACTTGAATGTCCTGAAATGCCTCTCCTAACAGCTGACACGATTGGTTTAAGACCTCATTGAGATCGCCGCTGTGATTGAGCAGTTGGTTGATTTGGAGAGGGATTTCCCAAAGCATGGAGGTCTTCAATTCTAGGTACGTTTTCGGTGGCTCTGAGGAACTCGCCCATTGGAGATCACCTTCCACATCCGCTAACTTGCGTGTGGAAACATGAGGTTCTGACATGAACGGTATGGAAAATAGTAAGGAGCGGAATTTCCAAAAGTTAGGGATGCACTTTTGGAAACGGTTGAAGAGCCTGTATATTAAGCTGAAGGGACATGAGGAGGTATGCTGCACCCAACCACTAAACTAGCACAGGTAACGATCGCTTCGATCGCCCCCGCACAAAGCAGTACTCCGTGCCCCTAACTCTGGAAACACGCAAGCTGGGTTGGCACGATTCTCATCCACCTCGCAACCGATCGTCGATTTCAAGATGAAGGTGACCGCGTGTTCTCATCTACCCCTCGACAAGACCCTTGGATTGCCCTGGCGATCGGAAACTCCCGACTTCACTGGGCGAAATTTATTGGCCAAACCCCGATATCATCTTGGGATACCCCTCATCGAGATCGGGTTTGGCAACCTGGAGAGCGTACGACAACTGAAGACTTTGATGGCAATATGCCGCTTTGGATTGCCTCCGTCGTTTCCCAACAACTTCAATTCTGGAAAACTTATCCTCAGGTTCAAACCATTACCCTCGATCGCATTCCCCTCCAGGGTCTCTATCCCACGTTGGGAATCGATCGCGCCTTAGCGGCATGGGGGGCGGGAAATCGGTGGGGATGGCCTGTCCTCGTCATTGATGGCGGTACGGCACTCACCTTTACGGGAGTAGACGCTCGACCTCAACTCGTGGGTGGCGCGATTCTTCCCGGTGTGGGATTGCAGCTGCGCTCTCTAGCCCGCAACACCGATAGTTTACCCCAAATTGACTCCGACGCTGGGTCGACCCTACCTCGTCGTTGGGCTCTCGATACCCCAGGGGCGATCCGAAGTGGAGTCCTGTATGCAATCGTTGCAGGCGCGATCGATTTTATCGAAGCGTGGTGGCGCGAATTTCCCCAAACACCAGTGGTGTTTACCGGAGGAGATCGCCAGATACTCGCCAATGCTATTGCCCTGCAATTTCCCGACATTGCGAAGGGGACGATCGTGGACGAACATCTGATTTTTTGGGGAATGCGAGAGATTGTTTTGGCAAATAGATAAGTGCTAGGCTAATGTCGTTTTACCATCGAGGTAATCTTGCAATTGTCGATCGTGATCGTGGGAAAGATTGCCGAAGGGAATTTCCGATGGCTTGAAAGCTGCCACATCTGAAATTTCGAGGGTATCGCGAACGCCCATAGTTCCGTCGACTTCCGCTTCGAGAACGATGCAGATCGAATGAATTCTCGGATCGCGATCGGGAGCCGAATACACCCCCACCAATTTGCGAATTTTCACCAAATCCAACCCCGTCTCTTCCTTAATTTCGCGCTTGGCAGCCTGGGGGATGTCCTCACCCCAATCGACGATTCCGCCTGGAAGTCCCCACTTGCCATTATCGTGACGACGAACCAAAATAATGCGATCGTCCGGTAGAATCGGTATGATGGTCGTTCCAGCGATCGGATGGCGGAAAATAATACCGAGAACAGTTTGAATGAATTGCCAAGAGCGGCGCATAGTCTCGTCGTGGGTGAGTACGGATTGACGGTAAAGAGCGACTTAATCGAAGTCTTCTAAAATTTGAGCAGCGTGGTTGGCGGGTTTGACTTTACGATAAATCTTCTCGATCTTACCCTCTGGATCGATTAAAAAGGTCGATCGGTAAACCCCCATAAATTCTTTACCCATAAACTTTTTTAACCCATAACTTTCGTAGGCGATCGCCACTGTGGCATTTTCGTCACACAGCAGTGGAAAGGGTAGCTGGTGTTTTTGGCTGAATTTGGCGTGAGATTTGGCATCATCGGTACTGACTCCCAAGATTGCCATATTTCGGCTTTGGTAATCCTCGTACGCATCCCGGAATCCTTGGGCTTCTTGGGTACAACCCGGGGTGTTGTCTCGGGGATAGAAGTAGAGAACGAGCCATCGTCCGCGAAAGTCCGACAAACGAACGAGATTTCCTTGAAAGTCACGGAGGCTGAAGTCTGGAGCCGCCTCACCGGTCGTAAGGGTCATAAGATGTCAGGAAAAACATGGAAATGAGGTTTTCGTGCCGGTCTCGGTTGTGATAAGGTGGGTAGCCAGACCGGATTGACCAACGCGATGGATCTTTCCCGCTGACGACTCATTCACTAAATTTTGACAGGCGTTAGACAGTCGATTATACCGATGAGACTCGCCATTGCAAACGCCATTCAGTGCCATTGCCAACAGCGAGCGGAATTTGGGAGTCGATGGTTATTTCTCAAATTGCTAAATTTTGCCAAATAACCCCTTCAGCAGCGATCGCAACGGGAGATTTTCCATTTTTAACGATAAAGCTCCGTTAGATCTAGACTCACCTTCGGTCAATGCGGTAAGAAGTTAAAGATGTCATCCCGATTGTGGATTCAAAATTATGGATGGTTTTGCTTACACCCATCTTCAGTTAGCCTACGAAGCCGAGACAGCCGCAAAAATCACCTTTAGACCCAAACAAGGATATTCGATCGCCTTAGCATTTATCCTCGCAGGGTTCGTGCCTCCCGAACATAGAGGTTTTAGAGTCACCGCCGCCTCCGTCCCGCCTCCGCAAAGAATCGTCCGCACCGGCGGAACCGTCGCCCTTCAGAACCAACTCAAAGCCTTGGGCTATTTCCCCGCTAGCGTTGAATCATCGGGGTATTACGGTCCGATCACCCGAAATGCCGTCCGTCGCTTTCAAGCCGCTTGGGGGTTGAGGGCAGATGGGGTAGTTGGCACTCGAACCCTTGCAGCACTCAAAGCCGCTCAAACTTATGCGGTTGCTGTCGCCAACGGGGCAAACATAATGTCGAGTAATCGCGTTTGGAAAAAAGGAGAAGCCGGTCAGTTCATACGTCAGACCAAACAGCGCCTCAATGATTTTGGCTATACCGCTGGAAATCCCGAGTCGTTTTCTGGGGAGTTCTTCGATACGCGCATGGAAAATGCTGTCAAGCGATTCCAAAAGGATAAAGGGTTAGTTGCCGACGGATTCATCGGACCGAAAACCCGGCAAATTCTCTATGCTTTTGAGTACGGTTTGCCGACTGTGAAATTGGGCGATACGGGTTCGTTGGTGCAGATGGTGCAGTATCAGTTAGGGATGGTTCCCATCGGGGATTTCGACAGCATCACGGAAGAAAAGGTAAAAGTCTTTCAAGCAGAACAAGAATTGGAAGTGACCGGTGTGGTTGACGAACAAACGCACCGGGTGTTGGGAACCCATCGCGCTCGCTTGATGTTGGCGGCAATGGATTAAGGAATTTCAGGGTGTAGCGCCCAACGGGAGCATGGCAAACCTCGGTAGCTTCAGGAAATTATTAAAAACTGGTGGAAAAGGTTTAAGGCTTAAGGGGGAAAGTCAGAATTAATTCATAACTTCGGCATAGAAATTGATTTTTCGTAATATTTTTTATGCTGTCAACAAACTCTAGTTTTTGCTCAAGTTGGTTGAAGGTTTATATCAAGTTCGGTTAAACACTTACAATTCCAGTTTGAGTGAGCTTCGCTTGCTCTCGGGGGCGTGGGATCTTGGGGAGAGAATTCGAGAAAAAGTTTAGCAATCTCGCCTAATTGTAACGAATTCTCTAAACTTAATATTAATCGCGAGCTTAAATCACGAATGTTTATTCACTCTCTCCCGAAGGAAAACACGAATAAATTAAGATTTTCGAGTTTTCGCTACTGACGTTGACCTTGATTTTTTTGCTCGATCGGAATGCTTTTGAAGATACATATTAAGTGTTGATACGACCGATATTCAGAAATTGAGCAGATAAGATTTAGATCTTGACGAGATCTGAAATTGTGCCATTTAAATAACTGATAAATAAGATTTATACTCGTCTCTTGCTAGCACTTTATGTCTCAACATAAAGACAATATTTATAATTTTTAATCTTTATTTTTATCAACTCTCTTCATCTCGTCTCCGGATAAAAACGAGCAACCTTTGTAAAGGGAAAAAGTAAAGCTTGACTCGGGACTTGATGATGACTCACACTTCATTTTTTCTGCGCCAAAATCACTCGGTTTCTGCGCTGCTGCGCAAGTTTTCTTCTCGCCCGATCGCCCCATCAATCTCTCAACGCTCTCTCGTTTTAATTGACGAACGGGTTGACGCACCTCACCTCCTCGCCGATGGGGTTCGCGAAGGGGTTTCCGTGGAGATGGTGCGGGTCGATGGCGATGGCATCGAACAGATAACCGATCGCCTGCGGGAATTCGTTACCCAAAACGGACGACTCGACGCGGTTCATATTTGTTCCCACGGCAGTCCCGGTACTTTGTATTTAGGCAACACCACTCTCAATACCGAGACGATCTCCCAATATCGAAACTCGTTGCAGCAGTGGCAAGAATTCCTCGCTCCCAACGCCAATCTCCTCCTGTACGGGTGTCAGGTGGCTGCGGGTGAGGGAGCAGAATTCGTACGCCATCTGAGTCGGCTGACGGGGGCACCAATCGCCGCTTCAGTCGATCGCACGGGCAGCATTGCCGGTGGTGGAACCTGGAACCTGGACTTTACTACCGACGAGATTACCGAACCCCTCGCCTTTACACCGGAAACCATCGCGACGTACGCTGGAACCTTCGCCACGATCTTCGTCACCAATAATAACGATAGCGGTGCGGGTTCGTTGCGAGAGGCGATCGCCAACGCCAATGCCGGAGATACAATTCGATTCGATGCCGGTCTGGCAAACCAAACCATTACCCTCACCAGTGGCGAAATTGAAATTGGGATCGGCAAAGACCTCGTTATCGATGGCGCAGATGCTGCCAACCTCACCATTAGCGGCAACAACGCCTCCCGGATTTTCCTCGTTCAGTCGGCATCGGCGAACCCCACAGACGTCACCTTTGCCAACCTCACCCTAACCAACGGCCAAACCGACGAACGCGGGGGGGCGATTCGTACCCAGCATCAAGCCAAACTGATTATCGACAACGTAGACTTTACCAACAATACCGCCGACGATGGGGGTGGGGCGATTTACAGTGCCTTTGAAGGCCGGCTGACGGTCTCCGATAGTAAATTTGAAGGCAACGAGGCGATCGCAGGCAACGACGAACGGGGGGCTGGGGCGATCGGCTTTTTCGGTCCCGATCGACTCACTGTCACCAACAGCGATTTTATCAATAATCGCGGTATCGTCGGCGGCGCGATTAACAGCCTCAACGCAGAACTAATCGTCGAAAACTCCCGCTTCATCAACAACGATACCTTGGCAGCCACCTTCGCCACTGGGGAACCCAACGCCTTCCTGCGGGGATTCGGCGGCGCGATTTACACCGATCGCGCCAGTACCAACAATGCCGCCACCTCCGGGACGATTCGCATCACCGATAGTGTTTTTGAAGGCAATAGCGGCCGAGGGGAAGGGGGAGCCGCTTATTTGTTTACCGATCCGCGCGATCGAGTGATTATTGAAGGCAGTACCTTTGAGGGCAACGAGTCGAAAGCCCTCACCGGAGGCGGCGCAGGGGGTAAAGCCGGCGGCGTTATCGTTCTCACCGATAGCGGAAGCAACCAAGGCTTAACCATTACCGATACCACCTTCGCCAACAATACTGCTGAGGGGCAAGGGGGTGCTTTGTGGCTGATGCGAACCCCCACCACCGTCACCAATGCTGTCTTTTCGGGCAATCAAGCGCCCAATGACTTTGGTGGGGCGGTTACGGTATTCAACGCCCCGATCGACATTAACCACACCACTTTCGCGAACAACTCCGCCGAGTTTTCCGGTGCCCTCGCCCAGGGTAGCGATAACCTGGCAACGGTGGCGAATACGATTTTCGATAACAATACCTCCACGAATACAGGAGTCTCATTTAATAACAACCCCCAAACCAACCGCCCGATTAACGACGGGGGCAACAACCTTCAATCTTCTGGGGAACCGCCGATTGCTTCTGGTATTACCCTCGCCGATCCGGTATTGGGACCGTTGCAATTAGTGGATGGGGTGTTGGTTCATCCCCTCTTAGCAGGCAGTCCGGCAATTGATGCCGGGGCAAATACTTCCCTCACGACCGATCGTCGCGGGGCAACTCGTCCCCAGGATGGCGATCTCAATGGCAGCGCGATTGCTGATATTGGGGCGTTCGAGTTTGTTGGGGAAGCCGATCCTGGTGATGGCGGGGGCGATCCTGGTGATGGTGGTGGCGATCCTGGTGATGGCGGGGGCGATCCTGGTGATGGTGGTGGCGATCCCGGTGATGGTGGTGGCGATCCCGGTGATGGTGGTGGCGATCCCGGTGATGGTGGTGGCGATCCCGGTGATGGCGGGGGCGATCCTGGCGATGGCGGGGGCAATCCTGGTGATGGTGGTGGCGATCCTGGTGATGGCGGGGGCGATCCTGGCGATGGTGGGGGCGATCCGGTTTTCAAACCCACCCTCCCCGACATCGAACAGTTACTGGTTCAACTGCGGCAAAGCAGTGACGATCGCCTTTTACTGGGAACCCTGCAAGATGACTTTTTACTGGGCGATGCCGAACCCGACGTTATTTTCGGCGATCGAGGTAGCGATGCCATGCTCGGTGGCGGCGACAACGATATCATTGTCGGAGGTGACGGTGCAGATGATGGAGTCACCAGTGTCGAACGGGACGTTCTGTTTGGCAATGGCGGAAACGATACTCTGTCCGGTGGTATCGACAACGATTTGCTGCGGGGCGGACAAGGTAACGATCTCGCCTACGGCGATATGGGAGATGACTGGGTGTGGGGCGATCTCGGCGACGACACCCTTTCCGGTGGCGACGGTAACGACGTGGTCATTGGCGGTAGCGGCGCGCCGACTTCTGGAGAAAGCGATCGAGATTTGATGTTCGGCGGCGCTGGAAACGACGCGATGTTGGGAAATACCGGCAGCGACACGATTTATGGCGAGGAAGGTAATGACATTATTGCCGCCGGACAAGGAACGGATTGGCTCTTTGGAGAAGCGGGAGAAGACACGCTGTATGGAGATAAGGGCAACGACACGATTGACGGCGGCGAAGGGAACGATCTCCTCGTTGGCGGTAACGGCAGCCCGCTCTCCATTGGACCCGATGGCGAGCAAGATCGCCTCTTGGGTGGGGCAGGGAACGACACGGTTCTCGGTAACGAAGGAGCCGACACGTTAAGTGGCGATGCTGGAAACGATGCCCTTTTTGGTGGTAAGGATAACGATCTCATCTTTGGTGGCGTGGGAGACGATCGCCTCAGCGGAGATGGCGGCGATGACACCTTATCTGGGGGCGATGGCAGCGATCGGTTTAGCTTGGGAACGGGTAAAGGAACCGATGCGATCGTCGATTTCGTCGTCGGCGAAGATTTAGTCGAACTCACCGGAGGCTTGACATTCGCACAGTTAAGTGTATCGCAATCGGGGAACGATACTGAAATTACCGTAACCAGCACCAATGAAGTATTGGCGACATTGAACGGTATCGATGCCACAACCGTTGATGGGTCGAGTTTCGTGGCGATTTAAGCGATCGAATATCTCCACCGCCAGATCGAGGCGTGACAGGAGACAGAGTTGACAGGGGTGGTAGGGGCAGCACATCGTACACAGTGGGAGCATTTTGCTCCCATTTCTCCTGTTGCCTCCCTCTCTTCGATTCCGAATTCTGAATTCCCAGAAACCGTCTTCTCCTCCACAGACACAACCTAGCGATAATTTTGGGCTTGAATTTCAAACAGTCGTGCGTAGGTTCCCTCCAAGGCAATCAGTTCGTCGTGAGAACCGCTTTCGACAATGTGACCGCCATCGAGAACGTAGATACAGTCGGCCATTTTGACTGTGGATAACCGGTGGGTAATCAGGACCGCCGATTGACCCTCTAACAGTTCGCGAAACTTCTTAAACACCTCGTATTCTGCTTTCGGGTCTAAGGCGCTGGTGGGTTCGTCGAGGACGATTAATTGAGAATCGCGCAAAAAGGCTCGGGCGATCGAAACTTTTTGCCACTGACCGATACTCAACTCTTCTCCCTTCTCAAACCGTTTCCCGAGTAAATTATCGTACTGCTCGGGCAAGGTTTCAATTACCTCGTGGGCGCCGGAACGACGGGCAGCTTTCTCGATATCATCTCCTTCGAGGGCAGCATCCACGTTCCCCAACCAAATATTTTCCCGCGCGGTGAGGTGATATTTGGCATAGTCTTGGAAAATGACGCTAATCTGTCGTCGCAGTTCGGCGAGTCCCACATCGCGAACATCCATACCATCAATAGAAATTCTCCCGGAACTGGGATCGTACAATCGGCATAATAATTTAATCAGCGTCGTTTTCCCCGAGCCATTTTCCCCCACCAAGGCAATCACTTCCCCCGGTCGAATTTTGAGGGAAACGCCTTCTAAAGCTTGTCGTTCGCTACCGGGATACTGAAAATCGACATTCTCGAATTCGATGCCGCGACGCATCGGACGGGGAATGGGTTTGGGGTCAACGGGATCGATCACCCTCGCTTCGAGATCGAGAAACTCGAATAGGTACGCCAGATATTGATTGTCTTCGTAAAGACTGGCGAAGCCGTTAAAGACCCCCCAAAGAGCCTGATAGGCTTTGCGGAAGGCTTGGTTGTAGAGTACCAAATCTCCCACGGTAATGTTGCCTTGGACGGTATTGTAGGCAATGTAGGCGTAGGCTCCCCACATCGCCACGACGGAAATGACGGTGGTTAAAAAATCCGCTAGCGCCCGTCGCGTGGAAATTTGCAGCTTTTCTTTGAGCAGTTGCCGGCGTAAGGTCGAAAAGCGGCGGATAAACAGGTCTCCCAAGCCAAAGAGGCGAATTTCCTTGGCATAGTTATCGCTGGTGAGCAAATTATTGTAGTATCCCGCTTGGCGCTGGGTTGCCGTACGTCGTTCGATCCAAAGATGAATAATATGAACGAACTTCAGCCGCACCAGGATTCTCGGGATGACGGGGACGATGAGCAAACCGGCAATCCACCAATTGAGCAGGAATAGCGTCCCGACCATGGTGAACAACCGAATCGAACTGCCAAGAATTTGCTGAGCGCGACCTACGATTCGCATGGGGCCCGAAGATGCCTGACCTTTCGCCCGATGGAGAACGTCGTAGTAGTCGGAATTTTCGTAGTGTTCGAGATCGACGCTAACGGCTTTTCGATGGAGCATATCGAAAAGCCGATCGGAAATAATTTGGTTTTGCGTTTGAGCGATCAGACCCATCGCAGCCCCATCGATCGCACCGAGTAAATTGACGACTCCCATCGCCACGATCAGCATCGTCACTTTCGAGAAATCTTTCTCATCGGAGGAAAACCCGAGGGTTACCGTATCGATGAGGGTTTTCATGATGTAGAGGCTGACAATCGGGATGCAGCTTTGAATCAGAACCAGAACGAACCGGATAATTGTCCAATAGGGTGTACTTTCCCAAACGATCCGCAAGGCGCGACCTAAGTAAAAAACGCGCTGGAAGTCAAAATTGAGAAGGTGACGAGCTCGCATGGATTTACTTTCCGGTAGGACACTACTCTAATTTAGATTAGACAAAGGGGGATTGAGTAGTCCGTCTTGTCATCGATAATCGATCGAGCTGACGAGTTGTGCTGAGTAATTTCACTTCAATTTCTATCTCAATTCAATGATGAATCTCATTTTCGATCGCCTGTCGCGCTCTCTGAAGCCGTTTTTGTTCGGGGGTTCTTCGAAGCATCCCCCCGATGCGCAAATTGTCTGGATCGGTTGCTCTCCCCGCAGTGGTTCGACGCTGTTGACTCGCATTCTCAACTCCCATTCGAGAATTGCGTCTCCATGCGAGTTGGCGATTCCGAAATATTTCCCGACGGAGGATGTCAAATACGAAAGCGTTCGTCAGAAATACCGGCAAATTTGCGATTACTATCAGGCCGATTTCGATCGCAGTTCCCTCGAGCCGAGATATTTGATGGGGCACATTTTAGAGCGAGAAGGAAAAGAATGTATCGTTCTCAAAGACCCGAGACAGTCTCTATTTTTAGGGGAAATTCTCCGAGATTTTCCCGATTCCAAGTTTATTCATCTCGCGCGCGACGTACGCTCGGTGGCGATGAGTAAAATGTTTGCCAACCGACCTCACGATGCGTTTCAACGGTGGTTGGAATACAATCGAGCCGTTTTAAACGTGACGGAATCTCTCGCGGCAGAACGGGTATTTTTAATTCGTTACGAAGATATTGTGACCAATCCTGGAGAGGCGATCGAGAAATTGGTTCGGTTTTTGGGTTACGATTTCGAGCCATCGATGCTCGATTACGGTCGATTCGACCATGCCGATGAGAAAATGCGGTTGTGGGATGGAACCACACCGAGCTATTCTCCCCTTCATACCGCACTCAAAACCCATAAAATCAGTCAAACGGTGGCAGTCGATCGGCAAAAATACTCCTCGGAAATTTTAGATCTCTATCAAAAGAATCAAAATGTTCGAGAGTTGAACTGTTTTTTGGGATTAGATGATAGATGAGAAAGTTGACCCGCTAGTCGTTGATTGCCTGTTTTTTATTTTCGATACTCTGGTCTAGCCTGTTGACATTCCGAGAGGATACACCCGAAAAGGCAGTTTGTTGAGGCGACCGGTTGAGCACCCATAGACCGAAGGCGATGGGCAACGCGGGCCGGTGAAGAGCAGATAGTGCAGCCATTGACAGGTTGGTTTTAAACGACAGCCATGTATTGAATACAATTTGCGATGGCAAATTGTATGCAAATTGTATAGCGAAGCGCATTGTGGCTAGGACAATAAAAATTCAGGTCGAGTCTTGGTCAGTAGGGGTTAACGGCCGTTGATCCCGACAGGATCTATTGTCCAAAATTGACAGTCCTAAGTCCTTTGCGCTTAGATATATAGCCGTCGCCACGACCGTTAGAACACTTTGATAATTTTACCGGGATCGTTCTCCCCCTGCTCCCCAACGGTCGGCGTTCCCTTGCGTCTGGAGCCCCCTAGGGGTCCGACCGCTGCTTCCCCTACTCACCCTTGCGATGTCCTAATTGGTCTGGCGGCTGTTATACAAGCTACAGATATATCAAAAATCGCAAAACAAAAGGAAAACTTATGATTTGGATTTAGCATTGCGTTGCAAATTCACGCTTCGCAATAGAGTTTCGGCTGCCTTTTAAGATAGACTTAAAAACATAAAGATTAAAATCTTCATAGATTTTTACCTATAAATAAGGAAGTACGAGACAGCGTTTCCTTCCAGACCCGTTTGGAGAGCGATCGTCTCCGAATACCCTGTCAACAGGTTCTCGCGTAACACCTGTGCTGTAGGGGTGAAGTGCTTTATCCTTCTTACTTTTTCAAGCTCACTTATCACAATCGTCATTCCTCGTTAGAGGAGGCGGAAGGAGGTACCCGTGGATTTTTTGTCCGATTTTTTGACGCTCTTCCTAGGGAAGTTGCAGTCCCCAACACTTGGCTTTTTAATTGGTGGTATGGTCGTGGCCGCAGTCAATAGCCGACTGCAAATTCCAGATCCGATCTATAAATTCATCGTCTTCATGCTGCTGATCAAAGTCGGTCTGAGCGGCGGCATTGCGATCCGCAATGCTAATCTCGTGGAGATGCTGTTGCCCGCAGTGTTTGCCGTGGTAATGGGCATCCTGATCGTGTTCATCGGGCGCTACACGTTGGGTCTGCTGCCGAAAGTCACAATGGTGGATGCTATTGCGACCGCGGGCTTGTTCGGTGCTGTAAGTGGCTCTACCCTCGCCGCCGGTTTGACGATACTCGAAACTGAAGGCATCGAATACGAACCCTGGGCCGCTGCACTCTATCCCTTTATGGACATCCCAGCGCTCGTGACGGCGATCGTCTTGGCTAGCGTTTATCTGAGCAAGAAGCGCGATACCGCACACGTGGCTCTGAACAAGCAAGAGTATCTCAGCAAGCAGCGCGTTACCGCAGGCGGGCATCCTGGCGAGCAAGGCATTACCGCAAGTGGATATCCCGGTGCGCAAGGCATTACCGCAAGCGGATATCCCAAGCGCGATACCGCAAACCAGCGGGTTAAGATCTGGCCCATCATCCAGGAAAGTCTACAAGGCTCTGCCCTATCGGCACTGCTGCTCGGCCTGGCTCTTGGCATACTAACTCGACCTGAAAGTGTCTATGAGAGCTTCTTCGATCCCCTTTTCCGCGGTCTGCTTTCGATCCTGATGCTGGTTATGGGTATGGAAGCCACGGCAAGAATCGGCGAGCTGCGTAAGGTGGGTCAGTGGTATGCCCTATATGCCTTTGTGGCGCCGCTGCTGCATGGGTTTATTGCCTTCGGTCTCGGCACGATCGCCCATTACGCCACGGGATTTAGCTTTGGCGGTGTCGTCATCCTGGCCGTCATCGCCGCCTCTAGTTCGGACATCTCCGGGCCGCCCACTTTACGAGCTGGTATCCCATCGGCCAATCCCTCTGCCTACATCGGCTCGTCTACAGCCGTCGGCACGCCGATTGCACTTGCTGTGGGAATACCCCTCTTCGTCGGGCTGGCCCAGGCGCTGATGGGCAGCTAATCCCCAACGGGTCGCGATGTGCCGGTGCTTTCCCGCTCCGGCGACCAACACGGCGGCTGTCCTGAGTTTCTATGTAGTTTAACAAACACACACCTATCGGAGGTAACAAACATGATCCAGCAAGCAAGCAAGCTCGTCATCGTCACAGAAAGGTTGCTGCTCAAAAAGATAGCCAAGATCGTCGACGAAGCTGGGGCTACCGGTTACACAGTGGTGCCCGCTGGCGGTAAAGGCAGTCGCAACGTACCCTTGTCGGGACGACCCTCCGTTTCTGCCGACGACTTCTCGAATATCAAGTTCGAGGTGCTCACCCCCAATCGGGAGATGGCCGTGAGGATTTCCGATGAAGTCGCAGCACAGTTTTTCGACGATTATTCGGGCATCGCCTATCTCTGTGACGTGATGGAGGTACTGCACGCCCACAAGTTTTGACTTACAACCCAGCCGATGGAACCCAAATCGATTCCCCAACGAACTTCGCCATCTACAGTTTTAAAGCCGATTGAAAGCAGACAAACTCCAAGTCTATAGCCGTCGCCATAGCAATTAGGACACTTGTGAACGTGGGCAACGGGTGCTTCGGGGGCTGCGGGAGCACGGGGGGGGGGAAAGACTTCGGGCGAATTACACAATTAACTGGTGTTGTCTTAACTCGAATGGCGACTGCTATAGAATTAGCACAGCAAACAAAGGATGCAAAACGCAATAACGATCTTAGAAGCGTGTATTTTCGCTACGGTCATCTGCGGTTTTTTCGGCATCATCCTCAAGCAGAATCCGATCGCGAAAATCATCTCTATGGACGTGATGAGTACTGGGGCAAGCGCTGACTACGTTCTGGTGGCAGCGTGCGGAGGTTGATTTACGCCGATTGTTTCGGACGATCGAGAAGTGGCTTATGCAGATCCGATTCCCCAGGCGGTAATCCTGAGAGCGATCGCCATCGGCTTTTCGATCGAGGCTTGAACGTCTGTCGGAGCGATCGCACCTCCCCCGAGATAATCCGACCCTTGGAGCGCAACCAAATCGAAGAGAACAATAGACCATGAGTACGATTACCATTGCCTGGATCGCCCTACCATTTTTTGTCGGATTCAGTATTTATTTGTTACCCAAGCTCGATCGCTACTTGGCACTAGTGGTGGCGGTGGCTTCGGTGGCGTTCGGTTTGCAGCAGGTCCTCAACCCAATTTCTGAGACCTTCGCGTTACTCGATAATTTTGGTGTCACCCTGATTATCGATTCCCTCAGCGGCTATCTGATTCTCACCAACGCCCTGGTGACGCTCGCGGTGATTCTCTACTGCTGGGGAACCGGTAAAAGCGCATTTTTCTATACCCAGGCGATTATCCTCCACGGCAGCGTCAACGCAGTCTTTATCTGCGCTGATTTTATCAGTTTGTACGTGGCTTTGGAGGTCATCGGAATTGCGGCATTCCTACTGATTGCCTATCCTCGGACCGATCGATCGATTTGG
>NZ_JBRJXU010000157.1:0-16365 GCF_057467645.1 Zarconia sp. | reverse complement strand
ACCTGGATGATTCATGAGGTTCGACAAAAATAGCTCAAAGCCTCGCTGAACAAGCAAGTTGGCAATTTACCCGCAAAATAGTCTGTTTGCGTGAGGTTCGCTTGCCATCGGGATCGAGCGCGTTTGGTGAATTATCCAGGCTAAAGGGTTTAAAGATGTTGATTTCGACTCACATTTTCAGTATGGGTCAGTCAGTCTTCAGCGACTGTTGAACCCCACGATTGCCAGGATTTAGATGCGGGGAGTTTGACAGAGAGTTGATGGCGACGAACGGCGAAAACTTTATCTGTACGATATTGGCCATTGGTGAAAGGTTAAGCAATTTTGCCAGATGTCAAGTCGAGAGGCTCGAATAGCCAGATTCCTTTTCGGCTATAAGTTTCCACGATTTGACTCGGGTCGGCTGTGGCGGTTCCGGAGCCGTGGAGTCCCCCACCCTTTAGTTTGGGGGGAGACCCCCCAAGTCCAGGTTTTCGGTAGATGACTCGGCTGTTGACAAAGTCAATACTGCCTTAACCTTTCACCAATGGATATTGGCACAAGGCAAACCCCGAATCATGTCATTACCTGGGTTCAAGTATCTTCAAGGGTTGGGGTTCGATAGGGAAGTGCAAGTTCGCGACCGCAAATCCCACAGGGCAGTCATAACTGGAGTTAACAGACGCACTCGCAGACTGATTCGGAAGATCTCGGGTCTTATATTAAATCCGGGTATACACTTACTGTATAGAGTGGGCAACAGATAGTCCTTCTTCCTAAGAAGAAACCTAAGTTTGCGGGTGGCAGTCAGCCAGAGTTTTACAGTAACAATTCAACCGGATTTGATATTATCGATCGAGAAAAAGGCGATCGGATCGTGGGGTATGAGCGAGCGTTGCTTCCCATCGCCTCAAAAAAAGCCCCGAAAATCGGGGCGTTTCTAGGTGCAAACCATCAGGTTTGGAGTCCAGACTCATTTCGTAAAATACGCTATATCAATAGTAAACTTGAGAGTTTTATTCTATATATAGCGTCTATTTCCGTTGAGTCTGGACTCGAGTTCTTAAATTTCACAGGACAACTCAAATCAAACTCACATTGGACTCCGAGGCGATTTGAGCGATATCCGCGACCTGCTCCCCCTCAAGTTTAAAGGGTTCGAGGGAATCGAAACTCGCCACCACCTCACTCGGTTGGCTCTGAGTCATAAACGTATTGCTGCTTTGTTTGTTCAAGATTATATCGTCTAAGTAAGTTGACCCAGAAAGCTCCTTAGTCGTTGCCGTCACCTCATCCGAACTTGCCGACAAACTGCGAGATCGGGTATTGTTGCGCGTCACGACAAACGCCCAGTCTTTATTATCAGGAGGGTCGAGAGTAATCTGCATCCCCGATTGCGTCCCTTGGGTCTGATAGCGTCCAGTGCGAGGGTCGAATCGTTGCACGGTATAGCTGCCATTTTCCACCTTCAAAGTATTCGTACCGCTATTCCCCCGAACGTAGGCGACGTAATCTTCTCCCCTGTCCGCCAGGGCGTAGGTCGTTCCTTTGCCACCAATTAAATTATCGGCCGGTTCGAGTTCCCACCAATGGCGATCGGTAAAAAAGGTTTTGGCGTGTTGGGCATCCTCTTCCCAGTCGTTATTTTTAGCCGCACCGACGTTAAACGTACCGGGGTCTCGTTTGCCACCGAGATAAGTGGTGCCAAATCCGGTGACAACGTAACCCCCAGCCATGGTAATGTCCCAAGTCGCGTGGCGAATGTCTTCTAAAGTGTTGCTGTTGGGTTTATCCACCGTCCCATCGCCATTTTTGTCCCGCAGGTAGTAGGCGTATTCAGAGTTGATAACGGGCTTTTGATGGTCTCGGGCGTTGAGGATACTCTGATGGAGATTGCTGTAGTTTTGCTGGTAGTCGCCGAAGGACATCCAGCTTTCGTTAGTAAATCGTTCGGCAAATCGATTGGCACCGGGATGGATGGAGATGGTCCGGTCGTGGGGGTCGCTTCGATCGATAGTTTGTCCGATGCGACGATAGGCACCGTCGTTGAGGGTTTCGTTGAATTCTCCGGCGACGATGAAACTGACGTTGTAGGCGCTGTAACGGGCAGTGACGTATTCGGCGTATTGCTGGCGTTCAGCTTCGGTGTAGTCGTCCCACCCTTGGGCCCAATCGAGCATATAACCGACGGTGATGCCTTTGCGGTTGGTATATTCGATGCGGCGATCGAGTTCTTGGAAGTAGCCGGGATTAATTTTGTTTCCGGGGGAACCATCCCACAAGAAACCGCCTTCGTTGGGAGCACTCCCGGTAATGGTGCCGTTGCCGAAGTTGGCGTGGATGTAGTTGAATCCCTGGCTGGCACGTTCGTCTACGTAGCGGAAGTAAGTATTGCGGTTGAGATTTTCCCCTGGGTCGGTTTTACCGGCGCGCCATTGGGTATCCCCAAAGAGGTAGTAGGGCGTTCCGTTTTGGTATTCGAGGGTGTAGGGGGCATCGTCATTAACTTGGATACCGCCTTTGAGATTGGAGTTGACGACTTTAAAGCGACCGGATTCTCCGTTGAGTCCAGGGTCGTTGGAAGTGACGGAGTAACTCCAGTTGCCTGTGGTCTCGGGGGAAAATCGCAGTTGCCAGTTGTCACCGCCGTCCCAGAAGAGGGGGATGGATCGAGTTTGACCGTTGGGGGATGTGAGGGTGACGGTGGCTTCGACTTGCGCGTAGGGATTGCTGTAAGATTTGCTATCTTGAAAGGTTTCCTCGAAGATGTCAAATTTTTTGACGGTGGGAGTGTTTCCTGGAGGCGTTGGGTTGGGTTCGCTGGGTTCGGGTGCTGGATTGGGTACTGGATTGGGTACTGGATTGGGTTCGGGTTCCGGTGTGGGTTCTGGTGTTGGATTCGGTTCGGGTTCCGATGCTCGATTTCCTCCACCACGAGGCACCAAGTCGATGTAATCGATGCGCGCTCGTTCGCCACCACCTTTATTAGCACTCAGTTGCAAGCGTACGCCATTTTCGATTTGAACGTTGTTAATGCGGCGTTCGACGAAGTTACGGGTATTGGCGCGAGTTCCAGGCAGATCGGCATCGAAGCTCCATCGATCGATGGAGCGCCCGTCCACTTGAAAATTGACCGTGGAACGTCCGTCGTTTTCGTCGTAATAGCCAATGAGAATATCGTAAGAACCCGTCTCTCCAGTAAAGTCGAAATGAGCGGTCCCGAAATCGCCCGATAAGGAAATCAGAGTGTTTCCCGAGGCAAAAGATTTCGTTTGCTGGCTGTAATTAGACAGCTCGAACTGTTCCGCTTCCAAGCGGATAATGTCTTGTCTCATGACCTCAATTAAGCTAGAAAATATCGATTGTGGCTCGCTTTTCAAAGCACCCCGTCAGAACCACAGCTAGAACAACTCACATCAAAACGAGCAGACTCATCCTAATAAATAGAGTCGAGAGCAAGTTTCTTCGAGATGTCTATGACACGGTAACTGACAAATGAAAGGAATTTGGGGGGCAACTATATGCAGTCGCGTGTTTGACACAAGTGACCGTGGGCAGCGGTCGGACCCCGCGTCGGCGCGCCTACGTAAGGGAACGCCGACCGTTGGGAAGCTGGGGAAGCGGGGACAAGGGGACAAGCAGAGGAGGCAGAGGGAGCACAAGAGACTGGGGGAGAGTGCATAGCTAATAGCGTTAATTCTCTTCCTTGTCCCCCTTGTCTCCCTTGTCTCCCTTGTCCCCTTCTCTCCTTGTCCCCTTATCTTCCTTAATCCGAGAGTTCGGGAAATCGCACTTCTAGATTCTCTCGAACTGAAATTCACTAAAGGTATAATGATGCTACTATCGGAATATGTCAACCCCCCAACTCCAAATTCCTGATGATCGATTCCCGCACAGCCCTGGTGGAAGCCATCGATTGGTATAACGAACAATTTCCCCAGAAAATCACCGGTCCTTGGGTCGCTCTTGAGGCAAAGAAACGAGGCTGGGGATTGAACCAACCCAAATACTCCGGATTCTACAACGGTAGCAGCGAGCTGAGCTTACCCAACTTCAATCGTTTGCTGAGCGTCTTGCCTGAAGAAGCCTTCTTTCGCTACATCACCAATTTATCTGCCCAGCGTCCCACGGATGATGCCCTCGATTTGAGCTTGTGGAAAAGCAATGCTTCTCCCGGTTGGGTGAGCCTCAAACGAGCTTTCCTCAATTCGGCATCGCGAGGACGGACGACCCCGATGAAAGCCCGAGAAGTCGAAGCTCTCGTCGGATTAGCTCGCTCGGGAATCGAGTCCAATTCGATTCCCATCTGCCGTCAGGGAGCCACTTTGTTGGGGGAAGTGCCCAAACTCAACGACAAAGTCCTCGAAATCTTGGAGGAATTGCTCGAACTCGAAGATGAGACTACTCGCTGGAGTGCCGCTTTTTCTTTGGGAAAACTCCAACCCGACCATCCCAAAGCCGGACTCAAGCGAGCCAAAGTCATCACTTTGGGAGATTACAAATGGGTGCTGACGATTGGGGCAATTTGGAACGAACGAAGTTGGGTCTTCGTCGACTTTGCCCATCGGGATTTAGCGAAAAAACTCCCGGCTAAATTGATGTTAAAAATTTTCGACGCTCAAGGAAAGGAGCAGGTCTATCAAGAAACTCAAGGAGGAGAACCGAGTTTGTCAGTGCGCTTATCGCCCCCGCCCAACGCACAGTTTAGCGTGCAAGTCATTTGGCTTGAATTCAGTCATTTAGAACGATTTAAAATGGGAAACTCATTAGAAAGTAAAAAGTGATAAGTAATGAGTAATATAGCGCCTCGCGTTGCGGGAACAGGGAACGGGGAACGGGGAACAGTAGACTCTCGCAAGAGTTTCAGGATTTAGAAATGTCCTAACTAATTCGCGTAGTGCTATAACCCTCTTCTGTCACTCTCCGAAAAATGGGTATCAAACCCTGATTCATTCGTTGAGTGTCGTTGAGTATCGTTGGCTGTAATGACGGACATTCGTTAGAATTCCGGAGAGTGACAGAAGAGGAATAAGTGTAAGCATTCAGCTATCAGCCGTCAGCCGGATCGCTTGTTTCACACCTGAAAAGCTGGAATTTCAACTGGGTCCCATGCCACAGGCTCCCAATTCCCCCAGTCAAAAATGCGAGGGCGCGCTTTCTTGAAAAGCAGATCGCTTATAGCTGAGTGCTGAATGCTTGCTAAAGACTCTGCAACCAAGTCTCCAAATCCTCAAGTGTAGAGAAATCTAACAATGCCAAACTCAATCCTTCAAGTTGTTCCCACGATAGCCGAGTAATTTCTTCCGATATTGGAGTCGGTAATTCTCCCAGGGTACGAGAAAGAAGCTGAAAGAGAAGAGATTGCTGGCGTTTCAGGAGTAGCGATCTCTCCTCTTGACGACCTTCAATCCGTCCCTCCTCTCGACCCTCCTCTCGACCCTCCTCCCTGGACGTATCGACCACATTATTCAAATCGCGATAATACTTCAAACTATTTTCGTAGTTCTCCCGTTCTGGCGGTGAGAAGTTGGCAATCTCTGCGACTTCAAACAGTTGAGAGAAGATCGATTCTTGCAAGAGTTGAGGGCGATCGCTCAAATCCGGCAAGTACTTGAGCAAAAACAACCACTTGTCCAAATGCGTCTCTAACTCCTCCAGGGTTTTGCTAAACTTGGGCAACTCAATATAGACGAACCTCAGTTTCTCGTAAAATACCTCGCAGTGTTGATTCTTCAACTGCACGGTATGGATGAGGGTCTCTTCATTTTTATGGTCGTCAAATACGAAATCCAACACCCCGACCGTATACACAGCTTTCAGTCGATAGTCCCAATCACCTTTTTTAGCTTGCTCTTGAATGGGAAACGTCGCGTAGTAGACACTTCTATCATTGAAGAAGTTTTGCTTGGCTTTTTGAATTTCGACGATAAACTTCTCTCCAGATTCCCCTTCGCAGTAGATATCAAAAATCGCTTTTCGGTCTAGAGTTGTATTCCCTAAGTTTTCATTTCGTTTGTAAGTCACATCTCGAATGCGATGGTGTTCGGGAAGGAGAGTATTCAAAAAATCGATAAGTAAGGCTTTATTGGGTTCGGTTCCGAAAACTCGTTTAAAGCCAAAATCTGTAAGAAGATTGATGTAGCGCTCTTGGAGAGGATAAGCCATGGGAAAACTTGAAGCTCTTGTCCAAAGATACTTATTATTTTAGCAGTCCACTCATAATATCAAGTCGGGTTGAATACCCAGCATTAAGCAGCTACGGCATCATCATACCTAGGGCAATTCGCTGGGGCATCAGGGGGAATCATATCATTGACATGCATTTCTCTATATTATGGGTATTCATGCCAACTTAATATTACTCATTACTTATTACTCATCACTTATAGTGATTCTCAGTAGACGGAGGTACACCCAAATTCTATTCCCTATTCCTTCCGACTCTCTTCCCCCCGACCCTCAAACCATAAACTCTGTACCTCATGAGTATGAGAAGCACTATATTACTCATCACTTATAGCAGTTATTAATCTAGTGTAGTACACCTAAATTTTATTCCCCCATTCCCCATTACCTATTACCAGAAACTCTGTACTTCAACAGACTGATAACCGCTATATCACTTATTACTTATTACTTAAAAAGTCGTGCTATCGCACGGAGAACTTGAAAAATTCAATCTCAACATGATGAACTTTATCCAAGCATTGACCCTAACTCTCTACGACATCATTCTCGCCACCGCCATCTCCTTCCTCGTCTTTGAGTTCTTTTGGGGAATGACAACTTATCAACCTAATGTTCAATCATCTGATTCGACCATCGTTGCAGTTTCTTCTACCCCAAGGCCATCGAATTCATGCAAGACATTAGCCAGTGCCGATCCGTTTCTGGAGCTGATTTCTCACCTGAACAAACGACAAATTCGGACTTTGTGCCCTCCCTTGAAAATTCGACAAAAATTGAGTGGGGTCGAGAAAACCCGAGATGCAATGGTGGCAGAGGTTTTGAATGCTCTCGAGAGCGATCGCCCTCGGGTAATCGCAGTTGTACGCGAGCGATTACCAAATCTCATCCCCACAGCAGCTTAACCTAGATTCTTATCGTCCGCTCACACTTGCCCATCCAGGCAACTGACAATCGCCAACTCTTCTTCTAAATCAACCATGAACCTCCACCATTCCCTTGAAATCACCATTACCCCAAATACGATCGTGTACAGCCACTCCAAGTCGGGCCAACTCACCCTAGCAGCCGAAAACCAATCCTTGACCCTCAAATTTGGAGTGGACTCCCTCGACAAACTTCGGCAGTTGCACGAACAACTCGGAGATTTACTCGAGAGCCAAACCGAGCAAAAGTTGGCATCCCTCCAATCTCAAATCGAAGCAGTCCGCCGACACTCGACTTCATCAGCTAGCCCAATACTACCCAGTTTCGCGAGGGAGTCCAACCGGGAAAATCACAATAGCTCCCCGACGACGATCGTTCCATTTTAAGCAGTTTCAATGTCTAGAAGCCGGAGCGGTGACGATCGAAGGCACGCCTTTTAGGTGTATTCTGATAAAAGCTCTCGCTCTGTACGGACTCCACGCTTGACGTTACAAACTGTAACGATACAAACTGTAACGATCGATTTCTCGGAGAACGTGTACATTAGCGGTATAGATATACCACTAGTAAATTAAGGCGAGTCAAAACGCAAACCCTAGCAAACTCAGGAGGTCGTCCAAGCAGCAAACCCAACCCGCAAATGGCAAAGTCTCCTAACCGAAGCCAGGAGACCTAGAATTTGAGGGCTGAAATCAGCCTATTCAAAACCCAGGGACTTTCCGAACCGACGAGAAACGTGGAAATTTTGAATCGGAGTTGGAAAGACTTACAGGGTTTGCTGTGTTAATTTTAACTCATTTATGAGTGTATCACTTTAAGGAAGGGAATCAACCTTACGAGTCAAGAAAATTTGTTGCTGGCTCCGAGAGCCGACAAATTCGACCGTTGAGATGACCGAAACTTGGAACTCGACATGGGTTAGAAACCCAACGTGCAAGAAGCTCAGACAAGATCGAGCCACACTTAAAGTCACACCGAAAAGCAAAAAACGCCCCAAATCCATCGGGAGCCGCAAGAGTTCAAAATTAACACAGCCTGAGATTCAGTCCCTCAAATTCAGTAACAAACGCGAATTTGAGGAGAAAACTCAATGCAATTTCGACCCAGATCCCACGATGGGAGACAGCTGCTCCATCGGGCGAATCCAGATCGTTGCCCGGATTTAGAAACTCCCACACAACATCGGGCTTCCCCCACCGACCGAATTCAAAATTCTGGCCATCTCACTCGATTGGGAACGATCGCCCCTAGAACGAACAGGGGGAACGGATAATGTCGACCCCATTTATTCCCACCGGGCGGGGCAACCCTTGCCCCATTTGCGACGATACCTCCAGTAAATGCCGCACCCTCAGAAATAGCGACACCGTCCTGTGCATGACGAGTGCCGGATACGACGCCGCCGTCGCCGGTTATCGTTACGTCGGCGACGACAAGAAACAGCATCTGTGGGGTATCTACGTTACCGACGATGGCTCGACGGGAAAAGACCGAGCCGCCATCAGAGCCGAACGCGCTCGCCGTGCCGAAGAACAGCGCCAGAAAGAGCTATTCGAGCTGAGTTTTTCCCTCCCGATCGGCGAGCGCTCGGCTCAGAATCGAGGACTCCTGCTCCAACTCGACCTCGATGGCGACCACTGGAAAAACTTGCGCGAGCGCGGTTTGAGCGATGCTCAAATCCAAGCCGGATTATTCAAATCCGTCGAACCCTCGCAAAAACTCTCCCATCCCATTTCCCCGAGACTTGCAGGTATCGATCGCAACGCAGAGTGCATCTTCATATCCGGTCGAGGATTACTCTGTCCGGCATTCGACCCCTACGGACGCATCCTCGGAATGCAGCTTCGCCTCGACAACCCCTCGGGGGGAAAGTACCGCTGGCTCAAATCGCAAAATTCCTCCAAACTGCCCAACGGCGAAATGCCCCTCACCACCGTCAAACCCGAGGGTCAAGTTCGTCACCTCGGTCTGTGCGAAGGCATCATGAAGCCTTACGTTTCCGCCGTGCTTAGTGGTGACACGCTCTTTATCGGTGCTGCTGGAGGCAACTTTGAGGCTAGCCGCAGACAGCTCGAGGAAGTCCTCAAATGGGCGCGCGACGAATACGGAGAATTACCCATCCTCCTCTATCCCGATGGGGGAGGACTCGCCAATCGCCAAGTCTTCCACCGCGACCTCAATACCCTCAATTTATTGCGGCGTTGGGGCAAGTCGGTGCGGGTGGCCTACTGGGAACAAGGCTTCTCCAAGACAGTTCCCGACATCGACGAGTTGCTCGCCGCCGGACGAGGTTCCCAAATTCGCACCCTCACCGTCGCTCAATACCAACAACTCCGGCACGATGCTATTTGGGGATGGCAAGAGCCTTTAAAAACGATCGAGCAACTCTTCCGACGGATCGAGGTTGAGGGGAGGGAGGGGGAGACGGGGAGACGGGGAGACGGGGAGACGGGGGGACAAGAAGACAAGGGAACGCCCAGACAGGTCAACAGGTCAACAGGTCAACAGGTCAATGGGGAGAAGAATAACAAACCATTCCCGACCCCCTTCCCCAAGGGAGACTTGGAGATAGAGAGAGAGTCTAACTGCGGGTTCCTCTTCCCCCACACCCCACACCCTACACCCCACACCCTTCCTCAAGGGAGACTTGGAGACAAGGGAGAAAATAACAATTCCCCATTCCCCGTTCCCCGTTCCCCACACTCTTCGCCAAGTGAGACACCTCACCAGGGAATTGATGAGTCTAATCCACTGGCTCGATCGCAATCTGATGTTGTCGGAAACCATCGGGAACTTGGAGAAAATCGGGCATCTTACGAAGGAATCGATCGGTCTAATCCACTGGCTCGATCGCAATCTGATGTTGTCGGAAACCATCGGGAACTTGGAGAAAATCGGGCATCTCATGAGGGAATGGAGCAATTCCACATACCTCCTGACGCACGACCCGATACTGACACAAGCAACCAGTTCCTTGTAGAGGGTAAGGAATCTAACCAGGAAATCGATCGGTCTAATCCACTAGCTCGATTGCCATCTGATACCAACGAAAACAACCAGCTCGCTGTAGGGAGTAGGACATCTCACAAAAGGATTGATGAGTCTAATCCATTGGCTCGATCGCAATCTGATGTTCTCGGAAACGATCGGCATATTGAAGAAAGTGGAACACCTGACCAGGAAGTTGATAAATTCCATACACTCGCTTCCTCTGCTTCCCCAGCCTCCCCAGCTCCCCCAACGGTCGGCGTTCCCTTGCTAGGTCGGCATTCCCTTGCGTCTTTCGCCGACGCGGGGTCCGACCTCTTGCTGCCCCCTAGGGGTCCGACCGCAGCTCAAATCCACCCGAAAATTAAAAACCTACCCTTAAAAGCCCTCTCCCCCTCTCCGATTCCCCCCCTCTCCGATTCCCCCCCTCCTTCCATAGAATTCGAGAAGGGACAACGACTCAACGTCATTGCCGAAGCCACTGCCAAAGGTTGGAAACATATTTTAGATAACTCCGCATGTGGAACGGGCAAAAGTTTCGATGTGGGAGTGGTCACTCCCTCTCGATTCGGCGTTCGCAAACTTTGGGCGCTCTCCCCCACCCACCGCAATCCCACCACCGCTTCCCTCGAAGCGAACTACACCGACCTCACCGTCCGCAATAACGGCTTCAAACTCGACCCTCACCGCCAAACCGAACTCAAAAATCCCTATCGCCTTTGGCCCGAGTATGGCGAAACCCCCGAGACGGTGGGGAACTGCCATCGCACCTCCCTCTTCCGCGCCTTGGCCGATAAAAACTTTCCCAATATCGAAGCCAAAGACAACCCCATCTGCGCCACCTGCCACTTGCACGGGGCTTGCGCTCACAGCAGCGGTAACGGATACGGCTTTCGACACCAGCGCCGCCAAGATCTTCAATCCGCTCAAATCCGCGCCCATCCAGATTCTTGTCCGGTTCCGGGAGAATACGACTACAGCGGTGATGGAGCCTTTTGGGATGAAGTGGGCACCACGTTCGAGGCTACTCGTTCGGTCTCGGCAAGCGCTTGGGATTTGCATCAAGTCGCTGCCGAGCTCGCCGTCGATTTTCCCGAACTTTGGCATCGGCTTCAACCCTTCGTTGCCGCTCTCGATAACTTGTTGAACGACCCGGCTCCCCCGTACCACGGCTGGAACGACAGCGACGTGCGATCGATGTTACCCCCCCTTGAAGAAGCCAGCGCTAGGGAGTTGAGCGAGGAACTCTACAACATCTTTACCGAGCGGGACTTGGGACTCGAAGCTGAAGATGCGATCGACTACAGTCAATTAGATTGGCAGGAGCGAAAAGGCATCGGCTGGGCGAACCGACTTCTCAAAGCCCATACCCGACAAAAAGCCAGCGTTGCCCATCAAGCAGTGGGCAACATTCCTACCAATTGGACGATTCCCTTCCTCGAAGTCCTCAGCCGTCTAACTTCCGGGGCCCTGAGAGTTCACCGAGGTCAGCTGACCGTCACCATTGCCAGCTACCGCCACCCAGATTTAGCATCAGCGATGTCATTTAACGTTTACCAAGATGCCACCATGAGTCGGTGGCGGCTGGCCTTGATGCTGGGAATTGACGAGTCGGAAATTCTCGTTATCGCCCAGAAAAAAGCCCCAACCCCCAACCTATCCATTATCCAAATTCCCGACATCGGACTGGCCACTAACGGACGCAGCCGGGAAACCGATCGCCGTATTGAAGCTTTAGTCAAAGCCGCGAGCGAACGACACGACAATGTAGCCGTGGCCGAATGGAAGGGCAAGATGGACTCAATACCCGATCGCTGCGAAACCCGACTTACCCTCCTGGGGGATACCCGAGGCAGCAATAGGGCAAAAGCCTGCGATGCCCTCATCATTTGCGGAACCACCTTCCGGAACATCGGCGCTCTCGAAGACGAATACCGCACCCTCACCGGTCGAGACCACCTCATCCCCGGTACGGCCAAAGCCTGCACCCGACGACAAACTATCGGAGAAATTCCCCCCGGATTGCTCGATTACGTCGAACGAACCGTCAGTGCCGATGCTGGACTTCAAGCTTATATCGACGACGATGTGAGTTCGGAAATGAAGCAAGCCACCGAGCGGCTTCGCGCTCACCTCAGACTGGAGGAAACCCTGACAGTCTACGTTGTCAGCTCCCATCCCCTACCCTTTCAAGTGACCCTCGAGCGAGCTTTTGACATTTGTCCGGAAGCGGGGAACAAACAGCAGCGCAAATGGCATTTGATTCGAGAAGCGATCGCCCGACTCCGGGAAATGGGTGAAAAAGTGACCCAGAAAGCTATTGAGGGTATTACTGGCGTTCCTCAAAACTCCATCGGTCGTCTGTGCGGGGCGATCGAGGGTTTTTGTTGGAAAAAGTGGTTGAAAATATCCACTTCTTTAATAGAAACTTCTTTTAACAAAATGGATATTTTTCGAGAAATAGACCAACCAAGTTTAGATTTTGGATGGCCGATTTTGGATTCCGCACATAGACAAGCCCCTGGCTTTCAAGCAGGAGAGCGTCCAAAATTTCCGAATCTTCAAATCAGCGTACCGAAATCTAAAATCAACAATCTGCAAGCCCCTCCTTTTAAGGACGAGATAATCGAAAATCCAAAATCTAAAATCAACAATCGAATTGACGATGAAGGAGTTATACCATCGAGGGAAAATCGCGATCGAGTCGATCGCAGTAGCGAACTGGGAAGTTCGCTCCCCATTCCCCATTCCTCGTTCCCTTCTCCAAATCGAGAAGTTTCTCCATCTCGGGATTCTAGCCCGAGGGTTGTTGTCTCGGACAAATCAGCGGACAGCCTGAGAGGTAACTCTCCTTCGAGGAGTATGACATCATTAGGTGGAGTTGCTCTAGAGGTTGTCGGTGACGATTCCTCTGCCGCTGCTGCATCATCATCTAACAATGTCTCTTCGAGTGTTGCCAATAGCGATGCTTCTGGGGTGACTATCGCCGTCGCCACGACCGTTCGGACACCAGAGGGACAGAACGTGCATTTTTCCCCTTCCTCTGCTCTCCCAGCTCCCTCTGCTCCTTCTACTCCCCCAGCCCATCTTCACCGATCCCCTAATAATGTATCGGTCTTAGATGAAGAAGCTCGAAGTATTGCTCGCGACTATCTTCCTATTCTTGCCGATTGCGAGACCGACGAAGCCATTTCCACCCTGATTCTTCTTTGGGAAGGATTTGAAGAGCGTTGGGATTCCGTCGTCGGATGGATGTCTTCCCAGATACGAGGAATACTCTTGGCACATCTGTTATCTTTATTGCCCCCACAGGCGCAAGAGACACTCCATTGAACACGTGGCGAGCCATATAGCAAAGCGCGTCGCTTAGCTATAAAAACGTCAGTTCGGGTAAGGAGCCATTAGTTTTTGGTTACACAAAGATGCGATCGTATTCACTCTCCCCTCGCGTCGTCCGGATTTGAGAGCATATAGCTGTAGCCATAACTGTTAGGACAGTCTGAATTTACACGATCGTTTTTCTCCCCCAGCTCACCTTCACGAATGTCCTAATACTCCTGGCTATAGCTATAACGGGGCTACGATGACGGGTATGCTTAATCTGAGAAATGTTCTTCAACCGATCGAGGATGGTTTCGATAATGCTTCGCCTGCGGAAGCATTATCGCAGTACGCACATACGTTAAGACACTCTCATCTCCGTCTTCCCCTCTGGGTAATCGGCAATTTTTCTGAACGTCCTAACAAGAGCGCGTAGCGCTATAGCTTATCTCATAGTGGTAAGAGCCGATTCTTCATGTTTTTTTTGAACGGGGTAATCAGTTGTGAACTGGTGGTTTGCTTTCATTTGCTGGCTCTGTTTTTTGGAGATGTAGCCAAAGTCCCCAAACAACTTACCGGTCAAGCCTTGGACTAGTGCGGGCACAGGTTGCGCGATCGTCAACATTGCCCGGTGTCAGGGTGATACCCGCGCCCGATATAACACCTGCTATATTTCTTCTCCCTGACATTTCCAGAGAGCGCCTGGTGAAAGTCCAGAGATTTTCTGCAACGACATTTATCTAGAAGCCCTCTAGGGTAGTTATAGATGAGGCATTGACGGCATCAAAACGTTTGGGAGCTGTTACGCCATTGTTCGACGGATGAGGTATCGCCATGAAATACAATTCGAGTTTGCTAACTTCTTCCTCACATCTGACCCAGAAAAGTTCGCACCGTTGGACTGGACTCGAAATGCCATGGCAGTCGTGGATGTTGGGGACTCAAAGTGCCACTTCTGAAGCATCTAAGCTTGACGCACCCGAATTGCTGGCTCGGTATGCTGCCGGAGAACGCGACTTCAGTCAAAAGAATCTCAGGGACGAATATTTAGGTTGGGAAGATTTGATGAAAATCGATCTAAGCCACGCCACACTCGAGATCGCCATCTTGGAAGGAACGAACTTGATGGGAGCCAACCTGCAAAACGCGAATCTGTGCCGAGCGGACTTGACGGCAGCCAACCTGCAAGGGGCGAATTTGACAGAGGCAGATTTATATCGAGCGGATTTGCGCGGCACGGATTTAAGAGACGCTCAGTTTATCGGTGCGGATTTAACAACAGCCAATCTCACGGGGGCGGATTTACGCGGTGCGAACCTCTCCGGTGCGAATTTGCGCGATGCCAATCTCTCCGGCGCAGATTTGAGCGGGGCGAACTTGACGGAAGTCGATTGGACGGGAGCCGATTTTTCGGGGGCAGACTTAACTGGGGCGATACTACCCGATGACAAAGTTCGTCAAGCGATCGAAAAGGCTGCTTGTGGATGGTTTGAATGACTCGACGAGCGATCGCCATGTAACGTTTGACGACATTCGCACCCGGTTTCCGAAAAAAAATGCGGCGGCATCGGAAAACTTAATAGCGCAGCACTTATAGCTACCGCTACATCAAGCACGGAAACTCGTGAAGGTGGGCTTCGGGGGCCCGAGAGGCAGGAATACTCCGGCAAGATTACAGAATTGTCCGAATCTAACTGGCGACTGCTACAGAAAAGCGAGCTTCAGCAAGATTTTTTCCAAAGCCGATCGCCCAAAGCTGACTGCTGAGTGCGATCGAAAGAGGGAGTATCTACCTGGCAACGGGAGCTGACGGCTCGTCGCCGAAAGCTTCGCGTATCGATAAATCAATTTAGAATTCCTTGAGGGTACTTACAGATGAATTCTCCCACTTCTTCTTCGAGCGTTGTGTTCGTCGATTCCCGTATGGAAATCGACACCTCTCAAGTCACACCGGGGACTCAAGTCGTCCGCATCGACCCCACCGAAGACGGGGTCGCCCGGATTTCCGAAGTCCTCGCCACGCATCAAAATCTCGACAGCGTGCAAATTATCGGACACGGTAACGAGGGCAGCTTGTTCCTGGGAAATGTCGAGTTGAATCACCAGACGCTCGCCCAATACGAAGCCCAGGTGCGCGGTTGGGGCGAAGCCATTTCCGAAACAGGCGACCTCTTGCTGTTTGGCTGCGACGTGGCCGTTGGGGATGCGGGTAAAACCTTCGTGCAGCAAATCGCCGAATTAACCGAAGCCGATGTTGCCGCTTCCACTGATTTGACCGGGAATGCAGCCCTCCGTGGCGATTGGGAACTGGAGTATCAAGTCGGAGAAGTGACCGCCCGCTCTGCACTGTACCTGGAAGTCTTGCAAACCTTCGACGGCATCCTGGTAGAAGTCTCGAACGCAACGGATTTGCAGACGCAGATTAACCTCGGCACGAATGAAATCGAACTCGGCGCAGACATCGATCTGGGTCAGGCACTCTTGGTAAATGCTGGCAACATTACCATCGACGGTCAGGGCTTTACCATCAACGGCAATAACGGCTCTCGCATCTTCGAGATCGGCAACGGCACGCTGAACTTGGTGGATGCGACGCTGACCGGTGGTTTTGTCCGAGGGGATGACGGTAACGGCGGTGGCGGTGGCGGTCTGGGGGCTGGCGGTGCGGTGTTCGTGACCGGCGGCACCTTAACCACCAATAACGTGACCTTTTCGGGGAACCAAGTTCAAGGGGGAGATGCACTCGGAACGGCGGGTCGCGGCGGCGGAGATCGGAACAACGGCGCGAATGGCGGTCCCGGCGGCGGATTCGACGGCGAGCCGGGGGGTGACGGCGGTCTCGGGAGAGGTCGCGAGCGAAATGGTAACGACGGGACTGGGGGCGACTTCGGTCAAGGTGGCGGTGGCGGCGGTGGTGGCGGTGGCGGTGCCGCCAGCGCTCCAGACGAAGGCGGTGACGGCGGT